>NZ_JBQLZR010000325.1:0-9200 GCF_052168375.1 Glycocaulis sp. | reverse complement strand
TCTGGAGGACGTGCTCGACGGGCTGTTTCACATTGCCAAGGCCGATGGCCGGCTGACACCGGAAGAGTTCGACTATCTCGAAACCGTCGCTGGTATTTTCGGATTTTCTGCGCCCGAATACGCCCGCATTCGTGCCGGGCACGGTGCCTCGGACGGCGATGACCCGTATCTGGTGCTCGGAATCGACCGGGCTATCGAGGATGGCGATCTGAAGCGCGCCTATAGGCGCATTGCCTCGCAAAACCATCCCGACAGGCTGATTGCGCGCGGCGCGCCGCCCGAGCTGCAGCGCCTTGCCGACGAGAAAATGGCCGTGATCAACGCCGCTTACCAGAAAATCCTGGCCGAGCGTGGGCTGAAACCGGCACTTCAGCCAGCGTGACGCGTTCGCGCGCAGGCGGGAACGTCCGGCGTGCATCATGCATTACATATCCGTGAGAGTTGGGCTTCCGGCATTGACGTCGCCGTTCAAACCCCCAACTCTACGCTCAGAGCGGTGGGTTCCATTGCGGACCGGACCAGCGGGAGAGATGCACATGACGCAGCAGCCAGCCTTCAATTCCGACGCGGCCATGCAGGCCTTGCGTGCCGTGATTGCGGCTATCATCGCGGCTGCCTTCATCGGTCTGGTTGTCCTGCTCGCTGCCGTGCTGACGGCCGCGGCCTTCGTGATTGCGGGCCTTGCCATTCTGGGTGCCGGCGCCTTCTGGATCTACCGCAAGGTGCGCGGCCGCAAGAAGGCAGACTCTTCTGTGCTCGTAGCGCGCCGTGGCCCGCATGGCTGGACCGTGGACGGCACCAGCTAGAACGCGCGCTTTACCCGGTAACAAAGCGCCCGGTTTCGTGACTTGATGCAGCTGCGAAGCGCGGCTAGAGCGCGAGTATGAGCCCGCGCCATTTCGCCCTTCTCTTCGCCGTCTGCCTCGTCTGGGGCGTGAATTTCGTTGTCGCGAAATGGTCCGTATCGGGCACGCCGGATATTCTTCCCGGCTTCGAAGGTGTGCCGCCGCTCTTTTTCGCCTTTATCCGCTTCATCCTGCTTTATGCGATGCTCGCGCCCTGGCTGTTGCCGGTGCCGAAAAAACTTGGCCCGGTGATCGGTGCCGGACTTGGCATGGGCGCAGTTCAGTTCGCCTTCCTCTTCATCGGCCTGCACTATGCGACACCATCGGGCATCGCCATCGTGGTGCAGCTGTCCGTTCCCTTCACCACCATCCTTTCAGTGATGTTCCTGAAGGAAAAAGTGGGCTGGGTGCGGGCCATCGGCATGGTCATGGCCTTTGCCGGCGCGTTCCTTGTTGTCTTCAAGCCTGCCGAGTTCACCTTTACGGCCGGTCTGCTGGCTGGTGTGGGCGCCGCCATGGCCGCAGCGGCCGGATCAATCTTCGTCAAGCGGGTGGAGCTCACCACCATACCGCTGCAGGCATGGATCGGGCTGTTCTCGTGGCCGCCTCTGCTGATCGCCAGCCTCATCTTCGAGCGCGGCCAGATAGAAGCGATGCTGGCGGGCGGCTGGCTGCTCCTTGCCAGCATTTTCTTCACCGTCCTGCTGGTGAACATTTTCGGTCACGGGGCCTTTTACTGGCTCCTGCGCCGGTATGACGCCTCGCTGATCGCGCCGATGACCCTGATGGGGCCACTGATCGGGGTGATCTCCGGCGTCGTGCTGCTGGGTGATCCGGTCAGCTGGCAGCTTGTGGCGGGGGGCATTCTGGCCATTGCGGGTGTGGCGGTCGTTGCCGCGCGCCGCTCCACCACCCTGCCGCCGGAAACCGTGATACAAAAGCCGAGATGAAACCGGCCGCGCGACCTTCACCCAATCACGATGCCCGCACCCTGCCGGTCAGCGTGCTGGTACTGCACTATACAGGTATGGAGACGGGGCAGGCCGCGATCGAGCGCCTTGCCGATCCGGCTGCGAAGGTCAGCGCCCATTATGTCGTCGAAGAGAATGGCAGTGTCATCGCCATGGTCGATGAAGACCGCAGGGCCTGGCATGCCGGTGTCAGCTATTGGCGCGGCATTACCGATCTGAACTCGGCCTCTGTCGGGATCGAGATCGTCAATGGCGGGCATGATTACGGCCTGCCGGACTATCCGGAGGCGCAGGTGAGTGCCGTGATCGCCCTGTCGAAAGCCATCCTCGCCCGCCATGCCATTGCGCCGGTCAATGTCGTCGGCCATAGCGATATCGCACCGGGCCGCAAGATTGATCCAGGCGAGAAATTTCCCTGGGAAAGGCTCGCACAAGTGGGCATTGGTCTATGGCCGTCTGCAGTCCGCCCGGTGACGCCGGATGCCGACATTGCGCTCAATGCGCTGAGCGTTATCGGATATAATCCTGGCCTTCCCCTCGCCACCTGCCTTGAGGCTTTTCAGCGCCGCTACCGGCCTGCACGGGTGGATGGACTGCTGGACGATGACAGCATGGGCCGCGTGCTGGCTCTTGCAGCCGCGGTGCAGCCCGCACCCTGAACGGACGACGTTCCTGCGTGGAAGGCCCAGACAAGTCCTGTGATCCGGCCCTTTAGCCCGGGGGTGGCCCCGAAACCGGCTCGCCTTTCATTTGCATCAGCAATAACTTTGAATTACAAAGTTATTGCTGATGCAGTGGAGACTGGCTCTGCTGCCTGCCAAAGGAGGTCATCATGATCATCGCCCTTGCTACCAACGTCATTGTCTCCATCACGGGCGTAACGGACACATCGGGCCATCTCTATGTCCAGCTCTGCCGCCGCGAGCATTTTCTTGGCTCTGGCTGCGAGCATCGCACGCGCATTGCAGCCGCGCCGGAGGCCGAGATCGTGTTTGAAGGGGTCGAGCCGGGCGAGTGGGCAGCCACGGTCTGGCACGACACCAACGATAACGGGGTAATGGAGCGCGGCGTCTTTGGCATTCCACGCGAACCCGTCGTCATTTCCAATAATCCGCCAGCCCGCTTCGGCCCGCCCCGTTTCGACGATGCCGCCTTCACGGTGGGCGAGGCAGAGGTGACGGTGCGCCTCGACTTCTAGCCTTGTTGCTTGACGTATCGCGTGCAAAGGCCGACTAGAAGCCTGTCAGGCGGCCGGGCAGCCGCTTCCGTCCAGTGCCGAAAGGCGGGCGGGAGAGGAAAGTCCGGGCTCCACGGAAGGCATGGTGCCGGGGAAATCCCGGCGGGCCAGGGTTCAAGCCCCGGTTCAGGGACAGCGCCGCAGAAATCAGACCGCCGGGCTTTCCCGGCAAGGGTGAAACGGTGGGGTAAGAGCCCACCGCCCCGACCGCAAGGAAGGGGGCACGGCAAGCCCCGCCAGGAGCAAGACCGAATAGGGACGGACGCCCGTGCGTGCATGGGCAGGTGCGCCTTCCGCATCCCGTCCGGGTGGGTCGCAAGAGGTGGCGTGCAAGCGCCATCCCAGAGGAATGCCTGCCGCTTCTTTCCATTGCGGAAAGAATGGGACAGAACCCGGCTTACAGGCCGCCTGACCCTTCATTTTTCTTCGGAAATTTCGTCGCCGCCGCCGGCGTTAACTAATCGTTCTTTGTCTGTTCTGCTTTGCTGCGCTGCAACATGTTGCGCTTTTACTTGCGTGCGCCTGTAAAAACAGTGCTGATCACTGGCTTCGGCATTGTTTCCCATCATTTCCCATGATATCCCATAATTAACCACATGAGGGCCCGTGACAGGGGTGTGGGATGCAGGGGAGCGCGCCGGGAGATGTTTTTCTCCACCACCACCAACGGGATAGATGCCAAGGGACGGGTTTCCGTTCCGGCCGATTTCCGCGCCGTGGTGTCGGCGGAGCGCTTCGGCGGCATTTATGTCTGGTGTTCGTTTAACGGACCGTTCCTGGAAGGTGGCGGCGAGGCGCTTATGGCCGAGATGGCCGCAGCGATCGACGCCATGGACCCGTATGACGATGCCCGTACTGCGTTCGAGCGGGTCATCTTTGGCGGCGCGCGTCCGCTCACTTTCGACCAGACGGGCCGCATCTCGCTGCCGCGTGACTTCATCGAACATGCCGGCCTTGATGCGAAGGCCACCTTTGTCGGGATGGGCCGCCGTTTCGAGGTCTGGTCGCCCGAGGCCCACGCCGAGCGCCACGCCCGCGATCTTGCCCATGCCCGCGAGAACAAGTCGGCTCTTCGCCGTCCGCCGGTCCGCCCGCAGGAGGGTGTGTGATGGCGCACATCCCGGTCCTGCTCGATGAGGTGATGGTGGCAATCCGCCCGCAAGCCGGTGGTCTCTATGTCGATGGCACGCTGGGCGGGGGCGGCTATGCCCGGGCGGTTCTCGGGGTCGAAGGTGCGCGCCTTGTCGGCATAGACCGGGATCCGGCGGCCCTGCCGGTTGCTGCCCAGCTCCGCAAGGCCTGGCCGGACACGTTTGCTTTCCAGCAGGGTCCGTTCTCGACCATGGAGCAGATCCTCGAACTTTCAGGCGCGGACGGCGTTGACGGGGTCATGCTCGATCTCGGTGTCTCGTCCATGCAGATCGACGAGGCCGGGCGCGGCTTTTCCTTCCAGAAGGACGGACCGCTCGACATGCGCATGGCCAGCGACGGGCCGAGTGCGGCCGATGCCGTAAACCTCCTCGATGCGGATGATCTGGCCGCGATCTTCCGCGTTTATGGTGAGGAGCGCCACGCCCGCCGGGCGGCGCGCGCCATCGTCGAAACGCGCAGCGAAACACCTTTCACCACCACCTTGCAGCTCGCCGAATTGCTGGCCCGCGTCATCGGCGGCAAGCCGGGGCGCATCCATCCCGCCACGCGGGTGTTTCAGGGCCTGCGCATCTACGTCAATGACGAGCTGGGCGAACTGGTGCGCGCGCTGGGCGCCGCCGAGCGTATCCTGAAGCCGGCCGGTGTGCTGGCTGTTGTCAGCTTTCACTCGCTGGAAGACCGGATCGTGAAGACCTTCCTGCGGGCCCGCGCCGGAATGATGGGGCAGGGCTCGCGCCACGCGCCCGAAATCCAGGCCGGTCCGCCGCCCAGCTTCTCCCTGCTTTCGCGCAAGGCCATAGAGCCGTCCGAAGCCGAGATTGCCGCCAATCCGCGCGCCCGCTCCTCGCGGCTGCGTGCCGGTGTCCGCACCCCCAATCCTGCCTGGCCGTCCGATGACGATGCCTTGCCGGGCGTTCCCCCTTACAGCCGCCTTCTGGAGCTTGCCTCATGATGCGCCTCTTCTTCCTTTTCGGGATTCTCGGCAGCATGATCCTTCTGGGCGCACTCTATGTGGCCAAGGCGGAAACCGATGCGGCGCAGGCGCGCCTTGCCACGTTGCAAGCGGAGCTCGCCCAGGAGCGCGCCCGCATCAATACGCTCACCGCCAATATCGCTCATCTGGAAGACCCCGAGCAGCTGCGCGCTCTTGCCCGCACCCATCTGGGGTTTGAGCCGGTCCAGCCGGCGCAGGAATTGTCGCTGGCCGAGCTGGCGCAAGTGCGCGCCGAGGCAGAGCGCATGGCGCCGCAAGCGCCCCAGACCGCACAAGCCGCGTGGCAGGCCTCTCCCCCGGGCGTGAGAGGGCGTCCATGACAGGCTGGCTGGCGCGCCTCTTTGGACGGGTTCAGGTCCGGCGTGACCGCGCCGGGCTGCAGCCTGTGCGCGCCGATGGCTCTGCCGGGTTTGATCCCGGCGCCACAATCCGCCTCGAGGACGAGGCCGGTGAAGCACTTGGCCGTACCCGGCTGCGCCTTGGCATTATTGGCCTCATGGTCGGCGCGGGCTTTCTGGTCGCGGCAGGGCGCGCAGTCGAGCTGGCCATCACCGGAGAGTTTGCCGAAGCCGCGCCAACCCGCATTGCGCAGGCGCCAGTCCGCCGCGGCGAGATTGTCGACCGCAACGGGCAGATCCTCGCGAGCAATCTCGATTTCCATTCGGTCTATGCCGATCCGCGTCAGGTCTGGGACCCCGCAGAGACAGCCGCCGCGCTGCGTACCGTCCTGCCGCATCTCGATGCCGGCGAGCTGGAGCGCCGTCTCTCCTCAGGGCGCAGCTTTGTCTGGATCGAGCGTGGCCTCGGTCCTCGCGAGCGTCAGGCAATCCACATGCTGGGCCTTCCGGGCATCGGCTTCCGGGTAGAGCCGGGCCGGGTCTATCCGCGCCGCCGCCTGGCTGCCCATCTCGTCGGTTTTACCGATCAGGACCTTGCCGGCCTTGCCGGTGCGGAGCGCGCCTTCAATGACGAGCTGGCTGACGGGTCGGGCCGCCCGGTCAGCCTCTCCATTCATCTGGGCGCGCAGGATGCGCTGGAGACTGTGCTGCGAGAGCGCATGGCGCGCTATTCGGCCGCTGGCGCCATGGCCGTGCTGATGCGTGTGGGTACCGGCGAGATCATCGCCATGGCCTCCCTGCCAGATTACGACCCCAACCATGCCGGTTCCGAACCGGCGGAGAACCGTTTCAACCGCACCGTTCAGGGTGTGTATGAGCTGGGATCGGTCTTCAAGCCGCTCACGCTTGCTGCCGGCATCGAGGCGGGAATGGTGCGTCTCGACGACACCTTCGATGCGCGCGCGCCGATCGTCATCGGCTCGCACCGCATCCGCGATTTCCGCCCGCAGGCGCGCATATTGACGGCGCGCGAGGTGATTATCCATTCCTCCAATATCGGTTCGGCCCGCATGGCTGAACATATCGGCCAGGACGTGCTGACGAGCTTCTATGGCGAACTCGGCCTGTGGGAGCGTCCGCCGCTGGAACTGATCGAGGGACAGGACCCGATCCTTCCCAGCCGCTGGGGCCGGGCAGAGCTGATGACCGCCTCTTATGGGCACGGGTTCAATGTGTCTCCGGTCGCGCTGGCTGCGGCCTATGGCGCGCTTGCCAATGACGGCATCTACACACCGCCGACCCTGCGTCCTGTGGGGCCGACCGACATCGTGCCTCAAATCCCGGTGATGAGCTCTGCTACGGCTGCGCAGGTGCTCGGCGTGATGCGGGCCGCCGTTGCGGGTGGGCAGGCCGACCGGGAGGGCCTTGCCATCGCAGGAAAGACCGGCACCGCCCAGCGCATCGTCAACGGGCGCTACCAGGTGGGCAATGTGCTCACGAGCTTTGTCGGGATATTCCCCTTCGATGACCCGCAATACGTGCTCGTTGTCAGCCTTGATCAGCCGCGCCCCATCCGCGAGACGCATGGCTTCAACACGGCGGGCTGGAACGCGGCGCCAACTGGCGGTGACATTATCGAGCGTGTCGCGCCTGTTCTGGGCGTGGGCTTGCGCGAAGCGGATCCCGGTGCCCGTGTGCAGACCGTTGCGCGCCTTTTCGTGCCCCGCACGCCGGTGCGCGAGGGTCCGGAAGAACCCATTGAACTGGCCGCTGGCGGAGACCAGGAATGAGCCCGCAGCACACACTGGCTGATCTTCTGCCCGCAGGGGTGAGCGTTCCGGACGCGGCTCGGGGCCTGGCTGTCACCGGCCTTGCTCTCGACAGCCGCAAGGTGAAGCCGGGCTTTGTCTTTGCCGCGCTTCCCGGCGTCACCACACACGGCAACGCCTTCATCAAGTCTGCCGTGGAGGCGGGTGCCGCCGCGATACTGGCTGAGCGCGGGACGACGGCGCCGGTTCCCGTTATCGAGGCCGATGATCCGCGCCTTGCGCTGGCGCAGATGGCCGCCCGTTTCTCACCGGGCCAGCCCCGGTATATCGCCGCGATTACCGGCACGAACGGCAAAAGCTCGACCGTGGAATTCCTGCGCCAGATTTGGGCGCATGCAGGCTACGAGGCTGCAGCCCTTGGCACGCTGGGTGTGACCCGCTCCTCCGGGCGCACCGATGTAGGTTACACAACGCCGGACGCGATTGCCCTTCATGCCGCACTTCATGCGCTCGCTGGCGAAGGCGTCACGCATCTTGCCATGGAAGCCTCCAGTCACGGGCTGAAACAGCGCCGCATGGATGGCGCGCGTATCGCGCTTGCCGGGTTCTCCAACCTCACCCAGGACCATCTCGACTATCACCCGGACTTTGAGGATTATTTCGCGTCCAAGATGCGCCTGTTTGACGAATTGCTGCCCGAGGGCGCGCCTGCCGTCATCACGGTCGACAGCGAATGGGGTGAAGCGGTCGTGCGCCGCGCCGAGGCCCGCCACCAGACCCTCTTTACGGTCGGATGGAGCGGGCGCGATCTGCAATTGAAAGAAATCACGCCGCACGCGGCTTTCCAGCACGTTCGCTTTGTTCATGCAGGCAAGGAACAGGCGCTGACCTTGCCGCTGATGGGCGAGTTCCAGGCAAGCAACGCCTTCCAGGCTGCCGCCATGGCCATTGCGAGCGGCGTCGATGCCGACACCGTCTTTGCCGCGCTCGAAGTCCTGAAGGGCGTTGCCGGGCGGCTCGAATATGTGGGCGAAACCGCCAAGGGTGCCCCGGTTCTGATCGACTACGCCCACACGCCGGACGGTCTCGACAAGCTCCTTAGGGCCGCGCGTCCGCACACCGCCGGCAAGGTCGTCGTGGTCTTTGGTGCAGGCGGAGACCGGGACCCCACAAAACGCGAGAAGATGGGCGCGATCGCGGCGAAACTCGCCGACCGCGTAATCGTGACCGACGATAACCCGCGCTCGGAAAACCCGGCTGTCATCCGCGCCGCGATCCTGAAAGGTGCCCCGGGGGCGGAGGAGATCGGCGACCGGGAGACGGCGATACGTAAAGCCATTTCCGGCCTTGAGGCGGGCGACACGCTGCTGATTGCCGGCAAGGGCCATGAGACGGGCCAGACCATCAAGGGCGTTGTTCATCCGTTCGATGATGGCGAGGTGGCGCGCCGCACTCTAGAGGAACTGGCCGGAAAGACCGGGGAGCGGGGGCAATGACCGGGCCTTTATGGACAGCGGCAGAAGCCGCGCAGGCGACCGGAGGCCGTCTTGTTGGCGGTGATGACTGGCAGGCTGGCGGCGTATCCATCGACACGCGATCGCTGGAGCGGGGCGATCTGTTTGCAGCCCTCGCCGACCAGCGCGATGGCCATGATTTCGTGCCTGCCGCCGAGGCCGCCGGAGCAGCCGCATCCATCGTCAGCCGGGAAGATGCCGGAACCGGCCCGCGCCTTGTCGTGCCCGACGTGCTGGAGGCCTTGCAGCGCCTTGGCGTCGCAGCGCGCGAGCGCTGCCCTGGCATCCGGGTCGGCGTGACCGGTTCTGTCGGCAAGACGTCGGTGAAGGAGGCCATCGCCGCCGTGTTCCGGACTTCCGGTCCGGCCCACTGGAGCGTG
>NZ_JBQLZR010000324.1:0-7350 GCF_052168375.1 Glycocaulis sp. | reverse complement strand
GCGGCACGCACCTTCCTGCCCTATTGCGCCCTCGTCCCGGTCATGGGCTTTGCGAGCTGGCAGCTGGATGGTCTGATGATCGGCACCACGCGCGGCCCGCTGATGCGCAATGCGATGATTGCCGCCTTCATCATTTATGCCGCGCTCGACCTCGTCTTGCGGCCCGCTTTTGGCGGCACCGGGCTCTGGCTCGCCTTTCTGGGCTATTACATAGCCCGGGCAGGCACGCTCAGCCTCGGCCTTGCGGGTCTCAAACGCGACGTACTCGCTCAGGCGTCAACGCCGACCGCTTCGTGAAGCGAGGTGTAACCATCGGCTTTCAGACGGGCCGCCAGACCCTCACGCAAACGGCCCACCAGTCCTGGCCCCTCATAGACGAGCGCGGTGTAGAGCTGGATCGCGCTCGCACCGGCGCGGATCTTGGCATAGGCGGTTTCCACCGAATTCACCCCGCCCACCCCGATCAGCGGCAGCTCCGGCCCCGCAAGGCGGCGCACCTGACGCAGCACTTCGGTCGAGGCGTGCGTGAGAGGAGCGCCTGACAATCCCCCCGCCTCGCCGCGATGCGGGCTTTTCAGCGTATCGGGACGGGCCAAAGTGGTATTGGAGACGATGAGGCCCGAAATGCGGTTTGCCATCGCTACCCGGACAATGGATTCGATGCCCGCCGCGTCGAGATCGGGCGCGATCTTCAGAAAGACCGGCTCCGTCCAGCGGGCATCGTTGACGCGCGCCAGCAGCGCGCCCAGCGCCTCTTCGCCCTGCATGTCGCGCAGGCCCGGCGTATTGGGCGAGGAAATGTTGATCGTGAAAAAGCCGGCCAGACCTTTCAGTGCCTTGACCAGCGTTACGTAGTCGGCCGCCCGGTCCTCGCTATCCTTGTTGGCACCCAGATTGATCCCGACAAGTCCGGGCTTGCCGGCGCGCGCTTCCAGCCGGGCTTTCAGCGCATCCAGCCCTTCATTGTTGAAACCCATGCGGTTGATGACGGCGCGGTCGGCGCGCAGGCGGAAGAGCCGGGGCTGCGGATTGCCCGCCTGCGGACGCGGCGTTACCGCCCCAAGCTCAACAAAGGCAAAGCCCGCCGCGAGCAGAGCGTCCGGCGCTTCGCCATTCTTGTCATAACCCGCCGCCAGCCCCACCGGGTGGGACAGCTCCAGCCCGGCAATGGAGGTCGCCAGCACAGGGTCTGCGCTGTCGGACAAGCGAGGGCCGAGACCGGCTGCAAGGGCTTTCAGGCTGATGCGATGGGCTGTCTCGGGCGGCAGGACTCCCAGCGCCTTCGCTCCCAGATCGGCAAGGCTCATCACAACTCCTCCGGCAGGCGCCATTCGCCCGCCTCGTCTCGTTTCAACAGATGAACCGCCCGTATCGCCGAAAAGGGCAAGGGCCCGTAAATGTGCGGGAAATCTTCACCGCCACGCGACTTTTCCCATTTCAGGCTTGCCCCTAGCGCGCCTGCATCAATCACCGCCAGCGCAACGCGCTCCAAAGTGGCAAAGTGCGTCAGCAGCGTGCCTTCGATCTGGTGACGCGCCGAGCAGTGAATGAAGCCGTCGCGCCTGTCATGCGCCTCGCCCTCGAACTGCCCGGCAAGGGCCGCCGCACCCAGCGCAGCCGGATCGGCGAAGCGGTAGATCACAGTATCGGTCATTGCTCCGCTCTAGCCCGGCGGAGAGACCCTCGCAAGTGGGCCGCGCCGGGTTGACATTCTTCCCCATGAAAGGAATAAAATCCTTGGACGTAAAGAAAGGAGGCGCGGCCATGCTCACCCATGCCCAGGTCTGGCGCGGCATTGACCGGCTGGCCCAGCGTGCCGGCACGTCTCCATCGGGCCTCGCCCGCATGGCGGGGCTGGACCCGACCACGTTCAATCCGTCCAAGCGCGCGTCTTCCTCGGACGCCAAGCCGCGCTGGCCGTCGACAGAAAGCCTTGCCAAGGCACTGGATGCGGCCAAGGTGAGCTTTGCAGAATTCGCCGGACTTGCCACCGACACCATGGCCGGACGCTCGGTGCCGCTTATCGGTCTGGCACAGGCCGGCAGTGAAGGGTTTTTCGATGATGCGGGCTTTCCCGCCGGTTCGGGCTGGGAGGAGGTCATCTTCCCCGGTCTCGACGACGAAGCCTGTTACGCGCTGGAAATCTCGGGCGAGTCCATGCTGCCGGTTTATCGGCCCGGCGACCGGATCGTGGTCGCTCCCCATGCCCAGTTGCGGCGCGGTGACCGGGTGGTGGCCAAGCTGCGCTCCGGCGAGGTAATGGCCAAGGAACTTGGCCGTACCACTGCCCGGACGATCGAGCTCGTCTCGCTCAATTCAGATTATGAAACCCGCGTTCTCGATGTCAGCGAGCTGGTCTGGATGGCCCGGATCGTCTGGGCGAGCCAGTAGGAGGCCTTAGTCATCCCCGCACGAGGCGGGGATACAGAGGGCATAGGGCGAAGGTCACTTAAAAATCATGGGTCCCGGCTCGGAGGCCGGGACCGCAGTGATTTATGCCACTCACCTCTCAACCGGGTTCGCGTCTGTGCGGGAACGACGAAGGAAGGAAGCAAGCGGGGAGCCCCTATTCTTCGTATGTGAACACTTCCTCCAGCGGCTTGCCAAAGGCACGCGCCACCCGGAAGGCAACCTCCAGAGACGGAGAATAGCGGCCCTGCTCCATCGCGATGACGGTCTGGCGGGTGATGCCGACCGCGTCAGCCAGTTGTTGTTGGGTCATCTCGCCAGCGTGAAATCGCTGCTCGCGGATCGTATTTGCGATGCGGGTCTTGCCCTTGCCCATGATCAGACACCCCGGCGATAGTCGATGATCTTGGAGACCGCCTTGACGATCTCGCCCAGCACCAGCCCGCCCAGGATCAGATTGACGATCCAGAAATGCTCGGCCGCCAGCATCGCCAGGCCCATGGCGCCCAGCGCCGCCGCGCCCAGGACGAACCCGCCACGCTGGTCACCGCGCATCTCGATGAGGCGGTCTCGCTCATCGCTGGTATCGGCATCTTTCGGTGCAAGCACCGCAATCGCGATATGGCCGATGATTGCGATCACGACCAGCGCCAGAACGCTCGCCAGCATCAGACCGTTGGACATCAGCAGGCCGACGCTCGTGTCGATCTCGCTACCCGACAGCAGCGGCGCACCCAGCACCAGCATGAAATAGGTGCCGTAGACCAGCACCATCGCGCCCAGCATCAGGGCGTTGCTTTTTTCCTGAAACGACATGTCAAACCTTTCCGACTTGAGGTATAAAAAACCTTACATGCACGGATGTAGGAAATAGCCGACCTTGTGTCAAGTTTTTCTTACTCGAAAATTTCAGGCGGCAACGCAGGGCGGGAAACTAGCCCGCGCTCAGGTCCTCACCCGCCAGTGCGCGGCGGATCAGGGTGAGGGTGCGCGGCAAGCCGTAAATGGCGGCAAACCCGCCAAAGCGCGGCCCTTGCGACTGGCCGAGCAGGATCTCGTAGAGCGCCTGGAACCAGTCGCGAAGCTGTTCAAACCCGGCATCCTTGCCGGCTGAATAGACCTCGGTCTGGATAGTCTCTGCATCGCGCTCATCGGGCGACAGCGCTTCAAGGCGTGCCACAAGGCCTTCCAGCCCGGCCCTTTCCTGCTCGTTCGCAGCGCGGTAGGATTTCGCCGGCTTCACGAAGTCCTCGTAATAGCTGAGCGCATAGTCGGCCAGCCGGTCGAGGAAAGGTTCGCTTTGCGGGCTGGTGCCCGGCGCATAGCGGCCAATGAAGCCCCAAAGGGTTTCCTTACTGGAGGCATTTGCCGCCGAGACGAGGTTCAGCATGAGCGCAAAGGAAATGTCCGCGCCGGGCTGGGGCGGCTCGCCGGAATGGATGTGCCAGACCGGGTTCTCGATGCGCTTGTCGGTGTCCTGACCATCGAAGGCAGCCAGATGCTGGCGATACTCGTCGACCGCTTTCGGGATCACATCGAAATAGAGCCGCTTGGCGGTTTTCGGCTTCTGGAACATGTAGAGCGACAGGCTTTCGGCGGGCGCATAGCGCAGCCATTCCTCCACCGCGATGCCATTGCCCTTGGTCTTGGAAATCTTCTCGCCCTGCTGGTCCAGGAACAGCTCGTAGCAGAACTGGACCGGCGGCTCCGCGCCCAGAATCCGGCAGATGCGCGAATAGATCGCGCCATTGACCTGGTGATCCTTGCCATACATCTCGAAATCGACGCCGAGCGCGGCCCAGCGTGCGCCAAAGTCCGGCTTCCATTGCAGCTTGGTGTTGCCGCCGGTCACAGGCAGGGTCAGCTCATCGCCATCCTCATCATCGAACGTGATGGTGCCGGCATCGGCATCAATTGCCTTCATGGGCACGTAGAGCACGCGGCCCGTCTTGGGGCTGATCGGCAGGAAGGGGCTGTAGGTGGCGCGCCGTTCTTCGCCCAGCGTGGGCAGCATCACCTTCATGATGTCATCATAGCGCGTCAGGGCATTACGCAGCATCTGGTCATAGGCGCCTGAGCGGTAAAGCTCGGTCGCGGACAGAAACTCGTAGTCGAAGCCGAAACTGTCGAGGAAGGCGCGCAAGCGGGCATTATTGTGATGGCCGAAGCTCTCATGCGTACCGAACGGGTCCGGCACATCGGTCAGGGGGCGCTGCAGCCAGGCCTCCAGCTTTTCCGGGTTCGGGATATTGCCCGGCACCTTGCGCATGCCATCCATATCGTCCGAGACGCAAATCAGCCGGGTCGGGATCTTGCCATCGGTCAGCACTTCGAAGGCATGGCGCACCATCGTGGTGCGCACCACTTCGCCGAACGTGCCGATATGGGGAAGACCGGACGGGCCATAGCCGGTCTCGAACACGACAGGCTTTGAGGCATCACCGCGCTTTTCCACGCGTTTGAGGAGTTCCCGCGCAAGCTCGAACGGCCAGGCTTTGGCGTTGTTGGCAAGGGCGGCAATGTCACTCATGGAATAAGCGTCCGTTTCAGGCGTTGACGATGGGCTGGCAGGTAGCCCCCGCACGCCCACCCGTCAATGACGGCCCTGCCCTAGCCTTCCACACCATCGTCGAAAATGGTTTCGATCGGGGTTGCGAAGACGCGTGCGATCCGGAACGCCAGCGGCAGGGACGGATCGTACTTGCCGTTTTCCAGCGAGATCACGGTCTGGCGCGACACGTCCAGCAACTCGGCCAGATGCGCCTGGCTCCAGCCGCGTTCGGCGCGCAAATCCTTCAGACGGTTCTTCATGTCTGCCGCTGGATCAGGACCGCGGACACCACACCGTAAAGGGCGGCAAACGCCGGGAAGAGATAAATCGCATCAAAGGCCGGCAGGTCCGCATGAAGCGTGACAAGCGCCCAGAAGGTCGCCGCGCACAGCACACCGCCCGCAGATATGGCTGTCGCCGTCGTCATCAGGCGGCGGATCATCTCGTCACTTTCAAGGATGATGTAGATCCAGACCACCACCCAGCCGGCGACAAGACCTACAGGCAGGCTTTGCAGCATGCCCTTGAAGAAGCCGTCCAGCTCGGGGACGAAGCGCATGGCCGCCAGAAGCGCGGCGACATAGGCCATCACGATACCCGCCTGAAGGGGTATCAGCAGAGCCGCCTTTATCTCCCGGCGCGGTGTTGCGGGCGCATTGGCAGCACGCTGGGATATCCGGTTCTCGCGGACCCACAGGCCAAAGACACCGAGCGTCGCGGCTGCCAGGACGACAAGGATGACCGGGTCGTCCGCGCCATCTGCCAGTTCAAAAGCGAAGGCCATGAACAGGCCAATCATCAGAAAAAGCAGGATGAGGGCGAACGTGCCGCTGGCACGTATCGGATGAAGCGTCCTGGCTTCCATGCGCGGTTTCTCCGTCATGAAGACGACCCGGCCGGTTGCTGTTGAGTGGCCTTGAGCATGCGCCGCTCGACTGCCGCCATGATCATGAGAACCGCAGCCGGCCCTGTGAAGGCGAAGGCCATGGACGGCGCATCCAGCAGGAGAAATGCCGCAACTGCGCCGAGATAGAGGAGCGCCGAACTGACCAGGAAGAGGCCGACCAGCGCGCCGCCGGCACGCCATGATTGCGATGTCTGACGGGCAGACGCGTTATCTGGGGTGTTCATGGGATTGTCCTTACGGATCACGCAAAGTGCCGGCCGGCGGCAAACAGCACGACATAGTAGGCCGGCACGGCGATCACCATTGTGAGAATTGGATCAAGGGACGGGGCCGAAACCAGCACACTTGCCACGCCCCACAGAAAGCTCACGGAGACGGCAAGCGCGCAGGCAATGGCCCAGGAGAGGATGTGGATACGCTGCTGCAGCTCGTCGAGCGCGCGGATCAGCATGACAATCTCGTACGTGGCGGCGCCAACGAACAGGACGGTAATGGCCATCATGGCGACGTCCAGCCCGCCCACCGTCTCGTCCCCGCCACCCAGAGCATAGTAGGCGATGAACAGCACAAGCTGCAGCACGACCAGTGCACTGCTGCGCCAGATATAGCGGCGGCGGGCAGCCGGCGGGGCAGAATAGGTTTCGGGCACGAGATTGATCATGATGCTCCTCAGGCCTGGCGGGTCTCACCACGCGTATGGCCGCCAGACAACAGGCGGATCAGCCAGTGGCGGTTTGCAAAAGCTGTCCAGCCCAGAACGAACATGGTCAGCCAGAAAAGCGCTTCGGTAGCCAAGGCTGCCGCAATCACGGCAAACACAAACATCGCCCGCGGCGCGTCCAAAAAATAGGCGGCTCCGACACCGGTCCAGGCGAGGCCGGTAGCACAGGCCGCAACCACCAGCAGACCAACGCGGATCTTCTTCGACATAGTCATGTGACGCACTCCCTTTGTAAAGCGTGCTTTACGAGATAGCGTCAAGCTCGCTTTACGTCAAGGGAGCTTTACACCTTTTTCCCGTGGGGACCGAAACTGGTTTCCTATCCCACCCTATGATAATAATTATCGTGATCAGCGTATGAATGGAGACGGTGATGCCTAGCAGCTACGCCCTTGGCGGACATTTTGAAGGCCTGATGGACGAGCTAATCGCGTCTGGCCGCTACAACTCGAAGAGCGAGATCATCCGCGAGGGGCTTCGCCTGCTTGAAGATCGGGAAGCGCTGCGTCAGGCGCGGCTTGAAACCTTACGCGCGGCTATTGCCGAAGGCGCCAATAGCGGCCCCGGCGTTGACGCGGATGCGTTGTTTGACCGGCTGGAAGTGAAATACCGCTCGATGGCGCAAGGCTCTGCGGAGTGAGTTCGCGCTTTTCGCCTGCAGCGGAACGCGATCTGGAAGAGATTGCTGACTATATTGCGCAGGATAATCCGAGGCGGGCGCTGAGTTTCATCGCAGAGCTTCGGCAGACAGCTGCCGACCTC
>NZ_JBQLZR010000323.1:0-1654 GCF_052168375.1 Glycocaulis sp. | reverse complement strand
CAATGAAGAAGAGCGTGGCGCCGGCCAGGGCCAGCAGGGCCGGAATGGCCGCGTTGGCAGCGCCGTCCACGGCAATAGCTGCTGCCAGCAAAAGGACGAGGAAGACGGGCACCCAGGCAAAGCGCCACGAGCGTGCGCCAAAGGCAATCAGCGTGCCTGCTGCCACAAGCCCGGCAAACATCACCGCGTTTTCCTGTCCGGACAGTGCCGGTGCCATGGCGCCGATAGCGGAAGCCAGTCCCGGAGCCGCGCTTTCGAGGCGGGCATCGGCAAGGCCGGGCTGGGCACCGGTGAGGAAGGCAAAGACGTCAAATTCGGGCAGGGTGGCGGCAAGGCCCGGAGCCATCAGGCCGGCAAGGCCTGCAAGCTGGGGCCAGGCGATGAGCAGGGCCAGTGCGACCATTGCAAAGACGGTCAGCATCCAGTTGGCGCTGCGCGAGACGCCGGCGCTCGACAACAGGCTGGTATTGTCCTGGCTGGTGCGCGTCCAGGTCTGGGTGCGGTAATTGACGACCGCCACCGGGCGCGAGCGGCGCTTTGGCCCCGGCTGAAGCCGGATGACGGCGGCATAATCGCCTGCTTCCAGCGCGAAATCGCGTCCCCCGATGCGGACCGGATGGCGTTCGCCGTCCAGATCCTGGATGCGGCGCTCGTCAGCGCGGGCGCGCGGATCGGAACCGATCACCTGGCCGGGCGCGACATAGAAGTCGATGCCCCGGCTGCCAAAACGCTGGGTAGCATGTGCTGTCGGCAGAATTGCCATGCCTCAAAAATCCCCTCATCACGCGCCGTTTTCGTGCTCGTCCAGCTGTAAGCCAATGGCACTGACGCCCCTCGTTAACAGAGTGTATACAAAAAACGGGCCGGTTTAACCTCTTGTTTGCAAAATCCCCGTGTCAGCGCGATGACAGAGCCAATCGGACGGTTTGCTCCGAGGCCCATGCCGGTCTATACACCGCGCGGATCAAGCGCTCCCGCTTTCGAATTTGCGAAGAAGAAGGATCATCCATGACCCTGCTGTTCAACACGCCTGAAGGCAAAGACTATCTCGTCAAGGACCTGTCGCTCGCCCGCTGGGGCCGGCTTGAGCTGGACATGGCCGAGATCGAGATGCCCGGCCTGATGGCGCTGCGCGAAGAGTTCGGAAATTCCAAGCCGCTCAAGGGCGCGCGCATTGCCGGTTCGCTGCACATGACGGTGCAGACCGCCGTGCTGATCGAGACCCTGACGGCGCTCGGTGCCGAAGTGCGCTGGGCCTCGTGCAATATCTTCTCTACCCAGGACCATGCAGCGGCCGCCATCGCCGAGACCGGCGTTCCGGTCTTCGCCGTCAAGGGCGAGACGCTGCAGGAATACTGGGACTATGCCGACGCCATCTTCCACTGGCCGAACGGCGAAACGGCCAACATGATCCTCGATGATGGCGGCGATGCCACGATGTATCTGCAACTGGGCGAAAAGGCGGAGAAAGACCCGTCCGCGCTCGGTGAGCCGAAATCGGAAGAAGAGCGCTGGCTGTTCGACACGATCCGCCGCCGCATGAAGGCAAGCCCGGGCTGGTTTGCCAAGGCCAAGGCCAGCATCAAGGGTGTCTCAGAAGAGACCACGACCGGCGTGATGCGCCTCTACCAGATGGCCAAGCGTGGCGAGCTCG
>NZ_JBQLZR010000322.1:0-5339 GCF_052168375.1 Glycocaulis sp. | reverse complement strand
GCGGCGCGGGAATGGCCGGAATACTCCGCGAGCGTTCGGATGACTGCCATGCCCCGGTCGGCATCCCGGCAGCCCTGACGGGTCAGGCCATCGGCCTCCCAGTGCGCCCAGGCCGTCTCGTCGGCCCAGCGCAGATAGGCGGCATTGTTGGCATGGCCGAAATCGTCGATCTCGCTTTCGTCCACGCGCCGGTTGCGCACGAAGGGCAAGGGCAGGTCCCATCCCGCATCGGTCGGCGCTATCGGCATGTTATTGTCCCTCTTCGGTGTTGAGGCGGGCTGTCTGTTGGCCTCGCGCGGCGTATGTCTGGGCAGGATAGCCCGCCGCGCGCGCGGCCGCATGCAAAGGATGAACGCAAATGGATGAACGCCGGGTCAAGGCGGGTGTGCTGGTGATTGGCGACGAAATCCTGTCGGGCCGCACCCATGATGTGAATATCCGCCAGATCGCTCAGTTTCTCAGCCCCCTTGGCATCACGCTGGGCGAGGCGCGAATTGTAAGTGATGACCAGGACGCCATCGTGGAGGCGGTCAGGGCGCTGTCGGCACGCTGGGACTATGTGTTCACCACGGGCGGCATTGGCCCTACCCATGATGACATCACGGCAGATGCAATAGCCGCCGCCTTTGATCGCACAATCGATGTGCGCGAGGACGCGCTGGGCATATTGCGCGAATGGTATGCGAAATCGGGCACCGAGCTGACGCCCGCACGCCTGCGCATGGCCCGCATTCCGGACGGCGCGTCGCTCATCGCCAACCCGGTGACCGGCGCGCCGGGCTTCCAGGTGGAGAATGTGTTCGTGCTCGCAGGGGTCCCGAAGATCGCCCGCGGCATGCTGGAGGATGTCGCCGGACGCCTTCGAGGCGGTGTGGTGACACAGTCGCTCGCGGTGCGGCTGGAGAATGTACGCGAGGGCGATATCGCCAACAGGCTTGGTGAACTCGCCGATGCCATGCCGGACGTGTCGTTTGGCTCCTATCCCTGGTTCCAGGAATTGCCCGATGGGTCGCTGTCCCGCGGAGTGGAGCTGGTTGCGCGTTCCAGCGACCTGGCCGCACTGGAACAGGCCGGCGAGGCGCTCAAAGCGCTTGCGGGGCACCGCTGAACACCCGGCCGGAATACGCAATTTTGTCCCGACAGCTCAAAAATTGTGTCCGGACATTCGCTTTTGGGTTGCACCATTGAGTCTTTAAATTCACCCTCAGGGGGTGTCTGGTGCCAGCCAAACGAAGACGAATGTGGCTGAAAAGGGGAGGAAGCCATGCTTTCAGTCTTATCATTGATTATCGCGTCCCAGTGCCCGAGCTATGCGGACTTGCCGCAACCCGCCGTTGGTGGGGCGGCCCTCTATTCACGCGTCGGCGGCACGGGCCCATCCTTGGGCATTGGCGAGCGGATCGAGCAATCAGGGCGCCACAGGACAGATTCTCTCCAATACATCGTTCCGCCCGGTGAAGAGCCCATCCCCGGCCGCCGGATCGGCTCGGCACTCGGGGGAACGGTCATACTGAGCATTACCCCTGTTCAGGGTGAAGGCAGCCGCGAACAGCGCGTCAGCCGGCGCGATCTGGAACGGCTCGCGGAAATGGAGGCAGGCGAGGAGATCCGCTTCAACCAGGATTTCGCAGGTAACGGCCAGGAAGTGCGGGTGCGGTTTGAAGGGTGCGAGACGTTTGAAGGGGAACCGGTCAGCGTCTATCGGATCGAGAGCCCCGAAGAGCAGCGCACCGTTTCCATATCGCATGAGACCGGCTGGTGGGTGCGCTCTGCCAGTGCGGCCGGAGAAATGGTGAGAACGGCCCGGGAATTCTGACGATGTATCACGCCGTCCGCCTGTTGGCGGGTCTGCTGATAGCCAGCCTTGCCCTCACCCTCTCTGCTTGCGGGGAGAGTGAGTGGTTTGCGTCTGCGCCGTCAGGCCCGCCTGCGCGGTTCGAGACGGCGGTGGTGGACCGGGGCATGATCCGTGACATCGTGCCGGCGATTGGCCGGGTGCGTCCGGCGCGGGCGGTGGAGGTGGGCGCGGAGATCAATGGCCGCGTCGTCGAGGTGCTGGCCGATTTCGATGACCGGGTGGAGGAGGGCCAGGTGCTGGCCCGGATCGATGCCCAGCCCTATGAGGCGGCGCTTGTGCGGGCCGAGGCGTCGCTGCAGACGGCGCGGGCGAGCCTTCTTGAAGCGCGTTCGCGCTATCGCGGCGCGCAGCGCGAGCTGGAGCGGACATCCTCTCTGGCAGCGTCGGGCACGGCGCCCCAAGCCCGGCTGGAGGATATTGAGTTCGAGGCCGAGCAGCTCGAGGCGGCGGTACAGCGCGGGGCAGCGGGCGTGTCACTGGCCGAGGCCCAGCTGCGCGAGGCGCGTATCAATCTGGAGCGCACGGTGATTGCCGCGCCGATATCCGGCTTCGTGCTGGAGCGGCGCGTCGAGGAAGGCCAGGCGGTCAACGCGTCTTTCTCCACGCCGGTATTGTTCGTGATCGCGGCAAACCTGTCGGAAGTGGTGATCGAGGCGCGCGTGGCGGAGGCTGATATTGGCCGGATCAGCGAAGGGATGGAAGTGCGCTTCAGCGTGGATTCCATCCCCCGCAACAGCTTTTCCGGCGAGGCGGGGCCGGTGCGCCGCGCCCCGCAGGTGGAGGGGCGGTTTGTCAGCTATCTTGTGGAGATACGCGCGCGCGACGAGGAAGAGCGCCTCCTGCCCGGCATGACGGCGTCTGTCGAATTCGTCGCCGCCGAGGCGTTCAATGTGATGCGGGCGCCAAGGCAGGCATTAAACCCACCAATGACGCGTGAGTTTATACAACAGATCGACCCAGAACTGCTACCCGACTATGTTCTTGATAATATAGATCGTAGTCAGTCTGGCTGGGAAGGTGGCGTCCGGGGTGCGCTAGCTGGCCGCGCCCTGGGACGTGGCTTCCGTCTTGGCCGCAACCTCCAAATCGTCCATCAGGTTGTCGGCACTGGTTTTGGCTATGTTGAGGTGGAAGTCGGTGCCGAGGACGACAATTACTTCGAGATTGTCTCCGGCGATATCGAGGAAGGCGACCGTGTCTTCATCTTTGATCATGGTCCGGCAGGCCCGCCGGAATGAGCAATTTTGTCCCGACAGCTCAAAAATTGTGTCCGGACATTCGCTTTTGGGTTGCATAACCCCCCCCCTGCGAATACACTCTCCACGAGCAATAGGCTCAGGGGTTAAATCCAAAGTGGAGGCTGAAAATGAAGCGTATTGCATTTTTTGCGGCAGGATTGAGCGCTATGGCGCTAAGTGCAGCGGCGTGGGCATGTCCGTGTTCTCCTAATAGCCCAGCTTGTCGGGCGGAATGCCCATTTACGCCTGATAGCAACGACTTCATAGAGTGTCGTATCGACTGTTGGCAAAACTGCAGCATTGCTAACGGCTGCATTGATATCGGCATCTAGGTTCGTGTTCGGCTAAACCGGCAGCCAAAAGGAGAAAACATATGCCGATTGTTGCTATTATTTTGGCTGCCGGGATGGCAGTTGACTGCCCTCCCTACGCTGAGTTGGGTCAGCCTGAGTCAGGTGTGGTGTTCGAGTATCGTGGGCAATCAAGGGGTTTTCCCGCCGGTCTGCGCGAAACTGTACTCGCCCAAGAGCGCGGCGCCGTGCGCATAACCCGCGAACTTTCTCTTGGCGAAAGTGAGTTCAACCCGCTCGGAGAAGAAGTGTCCATCGCGGGAGGTTTGTTTGCCGCGGCGAGGGAGGGTAGTCCCCAGGAGCTGCTGTCAGCCGGTGATGCTGAACGCATTGAGCGCCTTGATGCAGGGAGTGAACTGGCCATCACGGTGCCTGGCCCACAAGGCAGTCGCGAAATGACAGTCCGGTTCGATGGATGCACCGGGAGCTCGCACGGACCGGTCAGTGTCTACCGGCATTGGTATGGAAGCGATCAAGACTCTGCGACAGTCACGCAAATATCTCATGCTGACGGATGGTGGGTGATGAGGCGGGGTGAGCGGACCAGCTTTACGAGAGAGTGACCCGTGCCTCACCGGTGTCTTGTGGTTGCCACTGCCGCAGCGATTAGCTTCACCCTCTCTGCTTGCGGGGAGGGTGAGTGGTTTGCGTCTGCGCCGTCAGGCCCGCCTGCGCGGTTCGAGACGGCGGTGGTGGACCGGGGCATGATCCGTGACATCGTGCCGGCGATTGGCCGGGTGCGTCCGGCGCGGGCGGTGGAGGTGGGCGCGGAGATCAATGGCCGCGTCGTCGAGGTGCTGGCCGATTTCGATGACCGGGTGGAGGAGGGCCAGGTGCTGGCCCGGATCGATGCCCAGCCCTATGAGGCGGCGCTTGTGCGGGCCGAGGCGTCGCTGCAGACGGCGCGGGCGAGCCTTCTTGAAGCGCGTTCGCGCTATCGCGGCGCGCAGCGCGAGCTGGAGCGGACATCCTCTCTGGCAGCGTCGGGCACGGCGCCCCAAGCCCGGCTGGAGGATATTGAGTTCGAGGCCGAGCAGCTCGAGGCGGCGGTACAGCGCGGGGCAGCGGGCGTGTCACTGGCCGAGGCCCAGCTGCGCGAGGCGCGTATCAATCTGGAGCGCACGGTGATTGCCGCGCCGATATCCGGCTTCGTGCTGGAGCGGCGCGTCGAGGAAGGCCAGGCGGTCAACGCGTCTTTCTCCACGCCGGTATTGTTCGTGATCGCGGCAAACCTGTCGGAAGTGGTGATCGAGGCGCGCGTGGCGGAGGCTGATATTGGCCGGATCAGCGAAGGGATGGAAGTGCGCTTCAGCGTGGATTCCATCCCCCGCAACAGCTTTTCCGGCGAGGCGGGGCCGGTGCGCCGCGCCCCGCAGGTGGAGGGGCGGTTTGTCAGCTATCTTGTGGAGATACGCGCGCGCGACGAGGAAGAGCGCCTCCTGCCCGGCATGACGGCGTCTGTCGAATTCGTCGCCGCCGAGGCGTTCAATGTGATGCGGGCGCCAAGGCAGGCATTAAACCCACCAATGACGCGTGAGTTTATACAACAGATCGACCCAGAACTGCTACCCGACTATGTTCTTGATAATATAGATCGTAGTCAGTCTGGCTGGGAAGGTGGCGTCCGGGGTGCGCTAGCTGGCCGCGCCCTGGGACGTGGCTTCCGTCTTGGCCGCAACCTCCAAATCGTCCATCAGGTTGTCGGCACTGGTTTTGGCTATGTTGAGGTGGAAGTCGGTGCCGAGGACGACAATTACTTCGAGATTGTCTCCGGCGATATCGAGGAAGGCGACCGTGTCTTCATCTTTGATCATGGTCCGGCAGGCCCGCCGGAATGAGCAATTTTGTCCCGACAGCTCAAAAATTGTGTCCGGACATTCGCTTTTGGGTTGC
>NZ_JBQLZR010000321.1:0-13464 GCF_052168375.1 Glycocaulis sp. | reverse complement strand
GGGACCGGACACACCGCACGGTGCGCCGCATTGTGGAGGAAACTGCGCTGAAACCGGCGGCGCATCTGACCTGCGTCAATGCAGGCCGCGAAGAGGTGGACGCCGTCATCCGCGATTACTGGAGTGCGGGCGTGCGCCATATCGTGGCGCTGCGCGGTGATCCGCCAGGCGGGGTGGGTGAGCGCTACGAACCGTTCCCGGGTGGCTATGCCAATGCGGCCGAGCTGGCAGCCGGCATCCGCAATGCGGGCGAGTTTGAAATCTCGGTCGGCTGCTATCCGGAAAAGCATCCCGAAAGCGCCAGTTTCGCGCACGATATCGACCTGCTCAAAGCCAAGATCGACAATGGCGCGACGCGCGCGATCACCCAGTTCTTCTTCGACCCGGACGTCTATTTCCGCTTCGTCGACAAGGTGCGCGATTCCGGTATCGATATCCCGATAGTTCCCGGCATCATGATGCAGGCGAACTTCGCCGGCCTGGTGCGCATGGCGGGCCTTTGTGGTGCCAGCATTCCGGCGCGCCTGTTCGATCTTTTCGATGGCCTCGAAAGCGATCCGGGCACGCGCGAATTGCTGACCGCCAATGTCGTCGCCGATCTGTGCCATGAGCTGTCCGATCAGGGCGTTGACCAGTTTCACTTCTACACGCTGAACCGGGCCGAGCTGGCGCTGGCCACCTGCCGCCTGCTCGGCGTGCGTCCGGCAGAAATGGCAGCCTGATCATGAGCTTTGACCGCCAATCGCGCCTTGTGGCGCTCGAAAAACTTGGCCGTGAGCGCATCCTCGTCCTCGATGGAGCCATGGGCACGATGATCCAGCGCCTGAAACCCTCCGAAGCGGACTATCGCGGGGACCGCTTTGCCGATTGGCCCACTTCGGTGAAGGGAAACAACGACCTTCTCAACCTCAGCCTGCCTGATTCCATCCGCAAGATTCACAAGGCCTATTTCGAGGCGGGCGCGGACATTATCGAAACCAATACCTTCTCGGCCACCACGATTGCGCAGGCCGATTACGCAATGGAGGATCTCGCAGGCGAGATTGCAGCGGAAGGCGCCCGACTTGCCCGTGAGGCGGCTGATATCGTCGAGGCCGAAACCGGTTCGCCGCGTGCTGTTGCAGGGGCTATCGGCCCGACGAACAAGACGCTCTCCATCTCGCCTTCGGTCGAGGATCCCGGCTTTCGCGACATTACCTTTGATGCCGTGCGCGAGGCCTATGCAGAGCAGGTTCTCGCCATGGCTGACCATGTCGATTTCCTGCTCATCGAGACGATTTTCGACACGCTCAACGCCAAAGCCGCCATCAAGGCGGTGCTGGACATGCGCGAGGAAGGACGCCTCGACCCGGCCATTCCGCTCATGCTGTCAGGCACCATTACCGATGCGTCGGGCCGCACGCTTTCGGGCCAGACTACCGAAGCCTTCTGGAACTCGGTGCGTCATGCCAGGCCCTGGGCGGTTGGCCTGAACTGCGCGCTCGGCGCCAAGCAATTGCGCCCCTATGTGGCCGAGATGAGCCGCATCGCCGACACGCGTGTACTCGCCTATCCCAATGCAGGCCTTCCTAATGCCTTCGGCGAGTATGACGAGACGCCAGACGAGACGGCTTCCTATATCGCCGACTGGTCGAAATCGGGTCTTGTGAACATTGTCGGCGGGTGCTGCGGCACCACGCCGGACCATATCGCCGCGATTGCCAAGGCCGCCTTTGCCGGCACGCCGCGATCCTTGCCTGAACGGCCGCGCGCCATGCGCCTGTCGGGCCTCGAACCGTTTGAACTGGCCTCGTGATTCATGACTGATACTGCCCCGTCCCGCGCCGTTTTCGTCAATGTCGGCGAACGCACAAACGTCACCGGCTCTGCGCGTTTTCGAAAGCTGATCAAGGAAGGCGATTACGCGACCGCCCTTGATGTTGCGCGCCAGCAGGTCGAGGCCGGAGCCCAGGTAATCGACGTCAACATGGATGAGGGCCTGCTCGATTCAAGGCAGGCCATGATCACCTTCCTCAACCTCATTGCCACCGAGCCGGACATTGCCCGCGTCCCGATCATGATCGACTCGTCCAAGTGGGACGTGATCGAGGCGGGCCTGAAATGCGTGCAGGGCAAGGCTATCGTCAACTCGATCTCCCTGAAGGAGGGCGAGGAGAGCTTCATCCGTCAGGCGCGGGCCTGCCTTGCCTATGGCGCGGCAGTGGTCGTCATGACGTTCGACGAGGACGGCCAGGCCGACACGAAAGAGCGCAAGGTCGAGATCTGCGCGCGCGCTTACGACATACTGGTGAATACGGTCGGCTTCCCGCCAGAGGACATCATCTTCGACCCGAACATTTTCGCCGTGGCGACCGGGATCGAGGAGCACAACGACTATGCCGTCGCCTTCATCGAGGCGACGCGCGAGATAAGAAAGCGCCTGCCCGGCGTGCATGTCTCTGGCGGTGTGTCCAACATCTCCTTCTCCTTCCGGGGCAATGAGCCGGTGCGTCAGGCCATGCACTCGGTCTTCCTCTATCACGCCATCAAGGCGGGCATGGACATGGGCATCGTCAATGCAGGCCAGCTGGAAATCTACGACGAGATCGACGCTGAACTGCGCGAGCTGGTCGAGGACGTGATCCTGAACCGGCGCGAGGATGCCACCGAACGCCTGCTCGAAGCGGCGGAACGCTATCGCGGGGATGGAGAGGCAGAGGAAAAGTCAGCCGCCGAATGGCGCGCCCTGCCGGTTGCCGAGCGTCTGAAACATGCCCTCGTGAAGGGCATTGACGAGTTTGTGGTGGAAGACACCGAGGAGGCTCGCAAGGCCGCCGAACGCCCGCTGCACGTCATTGAAGGCCCGCTCATGGACGGGATGAACGTCGTTGGCGACCTCTTTGGCGAAGGCAAGATGTTCCTGCCCCAAGTGGTCAAGTCGGCGCGCGTAATGAAGAAGGCGGTCGCCCACCTCTTCCCCTTCATGGAGGCCGAGCGCGAGGCAGCCGGTCTCGACAAGGAATCCAACGGGCTTGTCATCATGGCGACCGTGAAGGGGGATGTGCACGATATCGGCAAGAACATTGTCGGCGTCGTGCTGCAATGCAACGGCTATGACGTGGTCGATCTTGGCGTGATGGTGCCGCCGGAGAAAATCCTGGAGGCCGCGCGTGAGCACAAGGCCGACATTATCGGGCTTTCCGGCCTGATCACGCCCTCGCTTGATGAAATGGTGTTCCTCGCAAGCGAGATGGAGCGCGAGGGCTTTGACATTCCGCTCCTGATCGGCGGCGCGACGACCAGCCCGGCGCATACTGCCGTCAAGATCGAGCCGGCCTACAAGAAGGCTCCGGTGGTCCACGTCCACGATGCCAGCCGCGCGGTAGGCGTGGTCTCGAAACTCCTCTCCGATACCCAGCGCCAGCCCTACTGGGATGAGGTGCAGGCCAACTACGCCCGCATCCGTGAGACGCGCGCCCGTACTCAAGGCAATCGCCGCCGGCTCTCGCTGGACGAGGCCCGCAAGCGCGCCTTCGATGCCGATGCCACCGGGTATCAGCCCTTCAAGCCGCTAAGGCCCGGCCTGACCACGATTGACGATGTGAGCCTTGCCGATCTGCGCCCTTATATCGACTGGACGCCCTTCTTCTTCACCTGGGAGATGAAGGGGTCTTACCCTGCCATCTTCGACGATCCGAACCGGGGTGAGGCCGCGCGGGCCCTGTTTGATGATGCGCAGGCCATGCTGGACCAGATGATCGAGGGCAGCTGGCTCAAGCCCAGAGGCGTTGTCGGCCTGTGGCCTGCGCGGCGCGAGGGCGATGACATCGCCGTCTTCACCGATGAGGAGTGCACGCAGAAGCGCGCCATGTTCCATGGCCTGCGCCAGCAGGCGGAGAAGGATGGCGACAATCCCTATCTCTCGATCGGCGATTTTGTCCGCAGCGATATGACCGACTGGGTCGGCGGTTTCGCCGTGACAGCTGGCGACGCGGAAGACGCCATCGCCGAGCGTTACAAGAAAGCCAATGACGACTATTCCGCGATCATGTTCCAGGCGCTCGCTGACCGGTTTGCGGAGGCCTTTGCAGAGTACCTGCACGAGCGGGTACGCAAGGAGATATGGGGCTACGCGAAGGATGAAGCGCTGGGACCGGACGAGCTGATCAGGGAGGCCTATGACGGCATACGCCCGGCACCGGGCTATCCGGCCCAGCCCGACCATACCGAGAAGGACGTGCTGTTCGAGCTGCTTGAAGCAACTGAGCGCACCGGCATCCGCCTGACAGAAAGCCGGGCCATGTACCCTGCCGCTGCCGTCTCGGGCCTCTATCTGGCCCACCCGGACAGCGTCTATTTCGCCGTCGGGCGCATCACGCGCGATCAGGTGGAAGACTATGCCAGCCGCAAGGGGTGGAGCGTGGACGAGGCCGAAAAGGCACTCGCCCCGGTGCTGGGATACGAGCCTGATGCCTCCCGGCTGGAGGAAGCCGACGCGGCGGCTTGAGGGCGTTATTCTCCTTCAGCCGCCACACGCCGTGCAGTGCGCGTCGCGCGCCAGCTTTATGGTGCGCAGCGCCCCGGACAATCCGTCAATGATCTGGACGCGGCCGATAAGCGGTTCGCCAGCGCCGGTGATGAGCTTGATGGCCTCCAGCGCCATCAGCGTGCCGGTAATGCCGGTGATCGCCCCGACAATGCCCGTTACGGCGCAGCTTTCCGCATCGGGCGGAATGGCCGGCACGAGACAGCGATAGCAGGGCCCGCCGAGATGCGGTGCAAAGGTGGAAACCTGTCCATCCCAGCGCCCAACTGCGCCGGAGACGAGCGGTATCCGGGCCGCCATGGCCGCGGCGTTCACGGCAAAGCGTGTGGCGAAGTCATCGCAGCCATCGAGAACCAGATCAGCGCCCTGCAGGAGGTCATCGAGATTTTCGGGTGTGGCCAAAACAGGCGCGGTCACAATCTCCACATCCGGATCGAGCGCATGGAGGCCATCGCGTGCTGCCTCGACCTTGCTGCGGCCGACATCCGCGGTGCGGAAGAGCACCTGGCGTTGCAGATTGTCGAGGCTGACCGTGTCGGCATCGACGAGGGTCAGCTTGCCGATCCCTGCGGCTGCCAGATAGAGCGCGGCCGGTGCGCCCAGCCCTCCGGCGCCGATCAGCACAGCATGGGCGGCGCCGAGCCGGGCCTGGCCGGGACCGCCGATTTCCTTCAGCAGGATATGGCGGGCTTGGCGGTCGATATCGGTCTGGCGCACCGGGCAGAATTCCTTCAGGCAGTGTTCATGAAGGCCATAGCACGCTAGGTGTTGAACGGTCCAAGGGAGGGTGTCGCATGGCACAGGGGAGAGGGCAGGGGATTTCGCGCCCGCATCTGATTTTCGTCGCTGCGCTGGGGCTTCTGGTCACGGCATGCGCAACGCAGGAAGGCTATCGCCAGCGTGCAGCGCTGCACATCGGCCATACCTCCGACAGCCTGATCATCGAGCGGGGCTCGCCGGTATCACGCGACTATCTCAGCGATGGCGGTGAGGTGTGGACCTATTTTGTCTCCGAACAGCGTCACGATCCGGGCGGCTACAGCACCATACCGCGCGAACGGCGCGTGATCTGGGTGGACCAGCAGGGCCGCGAACATGTCCGCATCGAGCAGTATGAGGAAACGGTCTATAATCCGCCGCGCACCTGGACTGTGGAATGCGAGACACGCTTCATCATCAGCCCGGACGGCATTGTGCGCGATTTCCGCTTTGACGGGGCGGCATGTGTTGCACCGGAGCTGGAGAGCTAGACCAGCCGCAATCGCTTCTGGCCGTCATCGCCAAAGCGCGGCAGTTTGCGCCTCATGTCCGATACGCAAGCCGCGCCCCCTGTCCCGTCCGCCAGTCTTGACGGGCCGGTCCTCGATTATCTGGTCAATGGCCGCTCCCATGTCTTCCTCACCGGACGGGCGGGGACCGGCAAGACGACGCTGACACGCGCCGTGCTGGAGCGGCTGGGGCCGTCAGCGGCGGTACTGGCCCCGACCGGCGTTGCAGCCATGCAGGCGGGCGGCCAGACCCTGCACGCCTTCTTCCGCCTGCCGCCACGACTGGTGGAGCCATCTGATATTCGCCGCCTGCGCCATGCGCGTGCGGTCAAGGCGCTCAAGACGCTGGTCATCGACGAGATTTCCATGGTCCGCGCGGACATGATGTGGGCGATAGATGCCAGCTTGCGCCTGAACCGCGAAAGCTCGGAGCCCTTTGGCGGTGTGCGCATGATCGTGGTGGGAGACCTCTCCCAGTTGCCGCCGGTCGTGCGCGATGAGGAGGCGGGCTATCTGGAAATGGCCTATGGTGGCCCCTTCTTCTTCCATCCGCCCGCCTTTCGCGATGCCGGCTTCTCGATGCTGGAACTGACGAAAGTCCATCGCCAGGCCGATCCCGATTTCGTGCAGATACTGAACGCGGTTCGCACAGGCGAACTGACGCGCGAGGAAGGGGCGGTGCTCAATACTCGTGTCACGGGGCGGTCGGGCCTCGAAGCCAGCGCCACCCATGTCGTGCTCACCCCCACCAACGAGGCCGCCTTCCGCATCAATGCGCAGCGCCTCGATGCCCTGCCCGGCCGGCCTGAACTGATCGAGGGAAAGACAACCGGCCAGTTTGATGCCCGCATCATGCCGACCGATGACCCCCTGATCCTCAAGCGTGGCGCGCGCGTCATGCTGCTCCGGAACGATCCGGGCGGACGCTGGGTCAATGGTTCTCTTGGCGAAGTTGTCGGCTTTTCCGACAACTCTGCCATGGTGAAGATTGGCGACGATGTTCACCGCATCGAACCGGTCCAGTGGGACCGGCACGCCTACAGCTTCGATCCTGCCGCCAAATCCCTGAAGAAGGAGACGGTCGGCAGCTTTACCCAGTTGCCCTTGCGTCTTGCTTGGGCAATGACGATTCACAAGGCGCAAGGCCTGACGCTGGACCGGGTCTATCTCGATTTGCCGGGCCGCCTGTTTGCACACGGGCAGGCCTATGTCGCGCTCTCACGCGCCCGTACGCTTGAGGGGATGGAGTTGTCACGGCCCTTGCGCCCGTCCGACATCATTGTCGACAGGCGGATTTTCGACGTGAAGAGCTATTGCGACCCGGCGCCCGCGGCGCTGGAGCGGTGAAGCAGGCTAGACGCCGGTAGACCCGAAACCGCCGGTACCGCGCTGGGTTTCATCCAGCGTCTCGGACAGAACGAGTTCTGCCTGCACGACCGGCGCGATGATCATTTGCGCGATGCGCTCGCCCCGGCGCACGGTGAAGGGCTCACGGCCATGATTGATGAGATTGACGCGGATCTCGCCGCGATAGTCTGCGTCGACGGTGCCGGGCGTGTTCACGCAGGAAATCCCGAACTTTGCCGCCAGCCCGGAACGCGGGCGGACTTGCGCCTCGTAGCCCTCCGGAAGGGCGATGGCGAGGCCGGTCGGAATGAGTTGCCATTCGCCGGGCTGCAGCACTACGGGCGCGTCGTCCGGCAGCGCAGCCGGCAGGTCCATGCCTGCCGAGCCGGGCGTCTGGTAGCGGGGAAGGTCGAGGCCCGCGAAATGCTCGAGCGTCATGACGCGGACCTGAACCATGGCAATGTCTCCGGAAGCTGAACCCTTATTGCGGGTTCTCTTCCATCCAGCGCTCCATTTCGTCAATCCCGGCATCGAAGCCTTCGACGGTGGAAATGATCGCCGCACGCTCGTCATCATTGAGCGATCCCATCATGACGCTGATGGTGTAATTGCCTTCCTCGATGCCCATGCTCAGCACGGTGGGATCATCCGGCGTGCCCGAACGGATCATCAGCGGAATGCCCTGAAGCAGCAGCTTGAAGTCGTTGGGGTCCGGCACCACGGATTCGCGGTCGCACAGAACCGCCGCCGTACCATCAGGCAGTTGCGGCATCTGCAGCGGACCCGGACGGGCGGCCGCATCGCTCAGGATAAAACCCTGGATCACGGTCGGCTGCGCGCCGGCCTCACCTGGAATGGCAAAACAATTGGCCAGGGCCGGAGCGCCAGCGGCAAGGCTGGCAACAAGGGCGGCGCCACAGGCAAGCAAAGTCTTCATCAATGAACTCCCGATTGCGGCCCGGCGTGCAGTGTCCTCCGCCACCCGGCCCTAATACGCGAAGGGAGCCTAATCCTGAAAAGGGGGCGGCAACAAGGCCAGCACTGATACCGCAAGGCGCGCGGCGATCTCGGTCTTGGGCGCCTGCGCCAGTGCCTCGGTGCCATCATGTGTCACGATCAACACGGCATTGGTGTCCCCGCCCATGGCCGTTCCGGAAACATCATTGGCAATGATGAGATCGCATCCCTTGCGCGCCATCTTGGCCCGGGCCAGCGCTTCCAGCGCCTCCGGCTCCGGCGCGGTTTCGGCCGCAAACCCGGCCACGAGCCGCGGCCGCCGGCCGGCATCGAGGCTGGCGACGGATTTGAGGATGTCTGGGTTTTCTACCAACTCAAGCCGGGCAAAGCCGGCCTTGTCGGTCTTCAGCTTCGTGGCGTGACGGGTGGCGGGGCGCCAGTCGGCAACGGCGGCCACACCGATGAAGGCATCGGCGGGCAGGGCCGCAATCACCGCAGCCTGCATCTCCAGCGCGGTCTCCACATCAATGCGCTTGACGTCTTGCGGGGTATCCAGCGCGACCGGCCCGGAAACCAGCGTCACGCGCGCGCCGCGCGCTGCCAGAGCTCCGGCCAGGGCAAAGCCCTGCCGCCCGGATGAGCGGTTGGACAGGAAGCGGACAGGATCCAGCGGCTCGACCGTCGGCCCTGCGGTCAGAATGATATGCGGGCCGCTCATGCCTTGAGGAGATCAAGAGCCGCATCGGCGATACGCACAGGCTCGGCCATGCGGCCTGGGCCGAACTCGCCGCACGCCATCTCGCCCTCATCCGGTCCGACAAAGGCAATGCCGCGCGCTTTCAGGGTGGCAAGATTGGCCTGCGTCGCGGCATGTTCCCACATGCGCACATTCATCGCCGGGGCCATCAGCACCGGCTTGTCGGTGGCCAGAAGGGCGGTCGAGGCAAGATCGTCGCACAGCCCGTGCGCGGCCTTTGCCATCAGATTGGCCGTTGCAGGAGCCACGACAACCAGCTCGGCCGAGCGCGACAGTTCGATATGGCCCATCTCGGCTTCGTCGGTCAGCGAAAACAGATCTTCGTGCACCGGCATGCCCGACAGGGCCGTCACACTCATCGGGGTGACGAAATGCTTTGCAGCCTCGGTAAGGATGCAGCGAACACCCACCCCGCGCCGCTTCAACTCGCGGATCAGCTCCAGCGATTTATAGGCGGCAATACCGCCGGAAATGATCAGTAGAATGCGCGTGTTCATAACTTATACGACCATTGCTTCAGCCAGGCGGCAAAGCCCGCCTCGTCCAGCGAGCCGTCTGCCAGCGCGAGTATTGTGCGCGTCGTATCGCGTTCGGTCGCGTCCAGATACCAGCCATTGATCCTTAGCATCATATAGCTGGCGATGAATGCCATGCGCTTGTTGCCGTCCAGAAAGGGATGGTTCTTCGCGATCCCAAATCCGATGCTGGCCGCCAGATCGTGGATGTGCGGCGCTAGGTCTACGTAGGCGAGCTTGTTCTCCGCCCTGCTGAGTGCGGAACTCAAGGTACCTTCATCACGCAGACCGCGCGCGCCGCCGGTGGCGTCCATCTCTCGTTCATAGGCGTCGAGTATGGCAGACAGCGGCAAGAGCCGGATGTCGTGGCTCATTTGGCGAGTTCTTCGAGGGTCTTACTGTAGCGCGCGCGGCATTCCTCGTATGCGGACATCGCCGCGCTATAAGGTGCCTCGGATTTTACCAGAGTTACACGGCCACCCGTAACTTCGAGCGTAACCTCATCGCCGCGGTTAAGCCCGGCCATTTCCAGCACTTCCTTCGGGAGTCTGACCCCCGTCGAATTGCCCTGCTTTGTCAGCTTAACCGTGATGGTCATCATGCACCTCCACGTCGGAAATAAGCACAAACGTGCTTACATTGCAAGATTGCCACTCAGAGCCAGCGTCACCAGCACTGCGAGGCTCGCGGCTGCCATCGCTATCAGCGCGCCGGTCAACCAGCTTCGGCGGGCAGGAGCGTGCCCGGTATCGGACATGTTCATCCGCTCGGCGGCATCGGTCAGGCGCTGCAACGTGACGGGCAGGGCAACGAGGCTGTCATGGATGCGTTCCATGTCACGCAGCAGGTCGCGCACCCGTCCTTCGGGGCCCAGCTCGCGGCGCATGAAGCGCTCGACGGCAGGCGCAGAGGCCTCCCACATGTCATGGGCCGGGGTGAGGGTGCGGCATACGCCCTCCACCTGAACCATTGTCTTCTGCAGGAGGATGAGTTGCGGCTGGAGATGCATGTCGAACATCTCGGTCACCTCGAAGAGCTGCAACAGCACGCGTGACATCGGCACTTCGTCCGCGCGCTTTCCGAAGATCGGTTCTGCCACCGAGCGCAGGGCTGCAGAGAAGTCCGCACGGACATGGTGGGGCGGCACGTAGCCGGCATCGAAATGGGCTGCCGCCGCACGGTCATAGTCGCGGGTCAGAAAACCATGAAGAATGCGCGCCAGATACCGGCGCTCCGGGGCCTCAAGGCGTCCGACAATACCGAAATCCACCGCCCACAGGCGGCCATCCCTGCCAACGAAAAGATTGCCCGCATGCATGTCGGCATGGAAGGCGCCGCGTTCCAGAGCGCAGGTCAGGAAGGCATCGGTCAGATCGGCGGCCAGCTTTACCCGGTCAATCCCGGCGGCATCGACCGCCTCGATATTGGTCAGGGGGATCGCGTCGATCCATTCGGTGGTCAGCACCCGCTTGGCCGTCATCGGCCAGATCACTTGCGGGATGTGCAGGTTGTCAGCCACCACGGCCGCTTCCATCAGTTCACTCGCGCCCGCCGCTTCCATGCGAAGGTCGAGTTCCAGGACGAGCGAGCGGGCAACCGTCTCCACAAAGGCGCGCGGCTCCAGACGGCGCGAGGCAGGAAACAGGCGCACGGCCAGGGTTGCGCCAAGGCGCAGGACAGCAATGTCCCGTCGGATGCGCTGGTCGATGCCGGGGCGCAGCACCTTGACGGCCACCGTCTCGCCCGCATGCGTGCGAGCCTTGTGAACCTGCGCGATGGAGGCCGCCGCCGCTGGCGGGCCAAACTCGGCGAAAAGCGTCTCTATGCTGGCATCAAGCTCTGTCTCGATGACCTTTCGCGCCTCGGCATCGGGGAAGGGCGCCATCCTGTCCTGCAGGCGTGACAGGCCACGGGCAAAATGAATGCCCACGACGTCGGCGCGCGTGGCAAGCACCTGACCCAGCTTCACATAGGACGGGCCCAACTCTTCCAGTGCGCGTGCCAAACGCTCGCCGGGATTGTCGGCGCGCCCGCGAATGGCGACCAGCCGCGCCAGACGCCCTGCCAAACGGGCAGGCGCCGGAAACACGGCCTGGTATTCCACCGGAAACATGGCGTCATGGCGCGCCAGCGTCCAGGCAGCACGTACCAGCCGGAAGAAGGTGAAGACAGGTCCAAACATCAGGCCGTGAGGTTTAGGGTGAAGAGCCCGGTTTGGCGAGGGGTTGGTGTGCGGCGCATGCGCGCGTCAGCGCACCCGCCACCCTGTGTGCAGGGCCGCAATGCCGCCCGACAGATTGGTCACCGATACTTCCCCGAAACCGGCCTCGCGCAGCTCTTGCGCAAACGCCTCCTGATGGGGAAAGCGCCGGATCGATTCCACCAGATACTGGTAGCTGTCGCGGTCCTTCGCGATGAGGGCGCCAAGCTCCGGGATCGCGTTGAACGACCAGAGATCATAGACATTCGCGATGGCGCGCGTGACGGGACGTGAAAACTCCAGGCACAGGAAGCGCCCGCCCGGTTTCAGCACGCGGTGCATTTCGCCAAGCGCCTTGGCCCGGTCAGTGACATTGCGGATGCCGAACCCGATCATCACGCAATCTGCGCTTCTGTCCTCGAAAGGCAGGCATTCGGCATTGGCGACGGTCCATTCAATGCCGTCCGCCTTGCCACGCTTGATGCCGGCCTTGAGCATTTCCTCGTTGATGTCAGCCACGATGGCGGTGGCAGGTTTCTGACCGGGCCGCTTGGAGCGCTCGATGAAGGCGCGGGCGAGATCCCCGGTGCCGCCGGCAACATCGATCAGACGCTCGCCGGGCTTGGGCCGGGCGCGGGTAATGGTGATGTCTTTCCAGACCCGGTGGATGCCGAGGCTCATCACATCATTCATCAGGTCATAGCGGCGCGCCGAGCGGTCGAACACGCCGCGTACAAGGCCCTGCTTTTCCTCCCGCGCAACATCGCGAAAGCCGAATGATGTGGTCGTGGCGCTGTCTGTCATGGTGCCGGTTCTAGCCTTTGCTTCGGCCCCGCGCCAGTGCGGCGAAGCGCCCCGCCGATGCTGACCTGGAGGCGTCAGAATAGGCGGATGCAGTCCGGTCCGGTCTCGCCCTCGACCTGATAGCGTGCCGTTGCGCCGGCATCTTCAAACCAGCTTTCCCCGTCAGCGCTCTCGTAGCGCAGCACGCCGGCTTCATCGCCAGGCTGCGCCGGACCGAGTGCGATGGTGCGCTCGCCGACCGACAGGTTGGCCCCGTCCGCATTGCGGGTCACGATGACGGGAATGTCGCCGCACAGAAACAGGGCCTCTTCCGGGGAGGCAGGCGCAGTCTCGCTCCCGCTGTCTGCTGGCGTGGCAAGCACGGGGTCAAGGCGCACCTCGCCGGCCTCGATGCGCAAGCGGCGCACCTCGACCGCCACGGGCGGGCTCAGCCAGCGAAGCTCGCCCTCCATCACGAGTGCCGCGCGCACGACATAGCTCTCGTCTTCTGCCAGCCGGGCAGGATCGACCTCGAGGCTGAATTCCAGCGGCAAATCGGCCTCGTTCAGGGTCAGGCTGGCTTGCGCCGCCGCCTCGCTGTCCTCGCTGGCGGGCAGCAGTTCGACGATGGCCAGCGTGCCGTCGGGCACCTGCACCGGTTCACCAACACTCAGCGTGCCCGAAAGCGTGCGCGGCGCGGTTTCGTCAAACGGGCTGCACGCAGCGATGATGAGGGTGATCAGGAAAAGGGGCAGGGCCAGAAGCCGGATCATGAGATGCGTTTCCATTGAAGCTGATCATGGCTTTAGCACACGGCGTGCCCACATTCTAAGCTCGCCGCTACACCTCATCACTGACGGAGCGCACCATGCCCGAACTGCCCGAAGTGGAAATCGTTCGCCGAGGCCTCGCCCCGGCCATGGAAGGGCGGCGTATCGTGCGCGCCGAGGTGCGCCGCAAGGATCTGCGCTTCGCTTTCCCGGACCGCATGGCAGAGCGCCTGACGGGGGTGACCGTCGAGCGGCTGGACAGGCGGGCGAAGTATCTGCTTGCAAGGCTCGGTTCAGGTGAGACCCTGCTGATGCATCTGGGCATGTCAGGCCGGTTTTCCA
>NZ_JBQLZR010000320.1:0-8138 GCF_052168375.1 Glycocaulis sp. | reverse complement strand
CTTGGCGTACTACGTCATCGTACATGGCCTGCAGGCGCGCACCGATGACGCGCTGACGGCTTTTCACGGCCTGCGCATCCGGTTTGTCGTCAGATTTGTTCATTGCACTCATACTGCTCTCTGAGCTCAAACCCTTGATCTGCGCACATTAACGACCCTCTCGCCGTGCGCCAGACCGGGTCATGGTTCGTCCCATCAGGCCACACAACGCGGTGGGACGGAACCGGTTCCCCGCAATAGCACAAATATGCACACTGCGATGGAACCCGCCCGCGCGAGCACGCGTTACCGGGTTGAATTCCTCCGGAGGAGACTGATGAGTTTTTCAAACGCTATCCGCCCGCACCTGCCTTATCTGCGGCGCTATGCCCGCATCCTGACTGGCTCTCAGGCCAGCGGTGATGCCTATGTCCGGGCCTGTCTGGAGGCGGTGCTGGCCAATCCGCAGGATTTTGGCCGCCACGACAGCCCCAAGATCGCCCTCTATCAGCTTTTCCACGCGACCTGGGACAGCTCGGGCGGAGCCGATCACGCCTCGGCGCTGGATCGCCGCCTGTCCCAGATCACGCCCCTGCACCGGCAGGTGATGCTCCTGACCTCGGTCGAAGGCTTCAGCACGGCAGATGCCGCGACCATCATGCGGATAGACCTTGCCGAGGCCGAAGCCGCACTCGTCAGCGCCCAGAAGGAGCTGGAAGAGGGTCTGGCGACCTCGGTGCTTATCATCGAGGACGAACCGATCATTGCGCTCGATCTTGCGACCGTGGTTGAACGTCTCGGTCACCGTGTCTGCGACACCGCGCGGACGCGCACCGAAGCGGTGCAGAAGGCCGACCAGCATCGTCCGGGACTGGTGCTGGCCGACATCCAGCTGGCGGACAACTCCTCCGGCATTGATGCAGTGCGTGACATCCTGTCAGGCCATGACGTTCCGGTGATCTTCATCACCGCCTACCCGGAGCGCCTGCTGACCGGCGAGCGCCCGGAGCCCACCTATCTCATCACCAAGCCCTTCATGCCGGAAACGGTCGCGGCGACGATCAGCCAGGCGCTGTTCTTCGCGGCCGAGCCGGCTGAAGCCTCCTGATAATCGAGGAATTGAATCATGTTCGGTTGGGCATTGCTGTTTCTGATCATCGCCATTGTCTGTGCCGTTCTGGGCTTCATGACGCTGGCCGGCGCTGCGGCGACTATCGCGCAGGTGCTGTTCGTTATCGCTCTGGGTCTCGCCGTCCTGTCGGCGGTGATCCAGGCATTCCGGGGCCGTCCGCCAGTCTGAGCCCAATCAAATCCATAGCAAGCAGGGCGCATAACAAAAGTTATGCGCCCTGTTTTTATTTCAATATCACTGGAACGGTCGGTTCTTGTGTCGTGTTTCTATTTCATGGACTCGTATCGGGTCTGTAGAAAAAGGGAGACAGATATGAAATCGCTTCTGAAGACATTTACGGTTATTGCTGCCGGCGGCCTGCTTTTCCCCGCCGCCTATGCCGATGACCATCAGGAAGAAAATTCGGATCGCGCCGACGAGGCCGCCCAATGGGCTGAAGAGCGTGCTGACGATGCTGGCGACTGGGCCGAGCGCACCGGTGACAACATCGAAGCTGCGCTCAATCCGGACCGGACGCGCCTTACCGGTCAGGTTCTGACCACGACCGACCTTGAGTATGAAGGTGGCGCTGCGCCGATCCGCGATCTGCGCCTGAGCGCAGACGGCGAGATCGAGGCGCTGATCGTGGCCCATGGCGGTTTCCTGGGCGTGTTCGGTGATGATGTTGAGGTGGACGCCGTGTCCGCTACCGTCACCCGCGACATGGATGATGATGGCGAAATCATCGTCGAAGCCAATGTAACCGAAGTCGAGATGGAAGCGGTTGCAGAAGGCGAAGCTTCGGTCATGGAACTGGAGCTGGTGGAGAACCGCTCTGACACCGCTCTTTATTATTCGGACCTGTCAGGCGCCGAGATCCACGGTGCAGACGGCGACGTGATCGCGGTCGTGCGTGATGTGGAATTCTCTGCCGATGGCCGCGCAGAGTACGCTGTCGTACGCGATAACGGCTTCTTCAACATGCTCGGTGAAACGGGGCGGATCGCATACTCCACGCTCAGCGTGGAACATGATGGCGAGGACTGGACGGTCCATGCCCGCTCGATCACGGATGCCGACATCGAACGCATCGCCTCTGACGATGCCCGTTAGGCTCTGATCGCAGATGCCAATGGCAAGCCCCCGCACCGCTGGTGCGGGGGTTTTGCTATGGAGGACTATTCGCTCTCCGCTCCCATTTCCTTCAGGCCCAGCCGCATCAGATGGGTTGCCCGGTTGAGCGGCAGTTCGGTGATGAAGGCAGCTTCGGCGAGGCTGAAACCCTCAACACAAACAAGCACCAGCACGGCGCGTACGGTAAAGGGCATGCCCCACAGGGCCGCCGCGAAGGATGCCGGACTGACGGGCGTGGAGCGCCGCAGGAAGAGCAAATTCGTATGCGGATGGTCTTGCCCGTGCCGGAGCCTCCGGGTCAGTTGCAGGAAGAGCTCCCGCTCGCGGCTGGTGGAAGTGCGGGCTTCGTGGCCACCATCATTGGCAGGCAGCATCGATTCCAGCCCGGCCAGGCTATGGCCAGCCAGATTCACGTCTGCTGTGACGAGAAAGCCGTAGCGGTGCAGACGCACCGCAATGGGGAGGCCGGGTGAAGGCATGGGGTGGCGAAACCGCCGACCCTCCTTTGATTATCGCCCTTTCCCCTTATCAGTCGCGCGCCGTGCGCTCGCTAACATAGATTGCGCCGCCCGGCTCAGCTCGCTTCGCTCAACGCAGTGTCGAGTGCGTGATCGGGCTGTGTCAGGTGCAGATAGCGCGTGTCGTAATCGGCAAGGCGTGCCAGCGCCGCGATATCGTCGATCTGCAAACGCCCGCGACCGGCGAGGCTGACAAGCCCGTCCTTGCGCAAAGCGCTCAGCGTTCTGGATATATGAACAGGCGTCAGCCCAAGGCAGTCTGCCAGCAGTTCGCGCGTCAGCGGCGCCTCGATCCTGCCATCCGTATGCCCGCCGCCCAGCGCCTGACGCCGCACCAGCTCCAGCAGGAGGTGCGCAAGGCGCACCTTGGCCGCGCGCCGGCCAATACGGACAATGTGCTCTCTCAAAATGCCTTCTTCCTGTACCGCACTCCACAGGAGCGCCGAGGCGAAATCAGCATGTGAAGCAATCGTGTCGGCCAGCCTGCCCGGATTGAACTCGCTGAGCATGACCGGGGTTATTGTCGTTACCGAATGGTCCGCAGGCGTATCCACGGCCACCTGCAGGTCACAGATATCGCCGGGCAATAGAAGGTTCAGGATCTGCCGGCGGCCATTGGCCAGGCTGCGGTGCCGGATGGCCCAGCCGCTCTCGAGGCAGAACACGGATCGCATCGGCTCTCCCTGCTGCATCAGCGTGTGTCCGGCATCCACAAGCCGGTTGCGGTCACGGCAGGCGAGAAAAGCTTCGGCGCCTGCTTGGGAAAGCGAACCCTGCTGTTGCAGGCGAATGATCACAGGACTGGTCATCAGCAAATACCCTTTCAGATATCCTGTCGTCCGGCAGGGCCTCAGCCGTCATTCCTCGAAACCCCATTCAGTCATCAACGCCTGTAATTGCTGGACTGTTCCCGTTGGGGAACGGACACAAAAAATGCGCCCGTCAGTGACGGACGCATTTTCAGGAGGGGGAGGCGGGAGAGAACTACCAGTTCTCAAGCTCTTTCTCGGCTTCCTCACGGCTCTTGCCGTAGCGCTCCTGGAGCTTGCCGACGAGCTTGTCTTTCTCGCCATCAATCTCGGCAAGGTCATCATCGGTCAGCTTGCCCCAGCGGCTTTTGACGTCGCCGGTAATCTGCTTCCATTTGCCCTTGATCTGGTCGGCATTCATGACGTCCTCCTTTCAAATAGCCCATGAGAAGAACGTGAGCAGACCGAAGCGGTTCCTGAGATAAAGTGTAATATGCAGGGAGCCAATCGGCGCCAGCGGGGTTATAACCCACAGCATCACGATACAAAATGACCGTGCGCCCAGAGCGAACGGTTGATCTGCGTGTGTCAGATCATATCTCCATGTGCTTGCTGCCGGTCCCGGCGGCGTATCCGGAATTTTGACATTAGTGATTTGAGGAGGCATTGGGCATGTGCGGTATTGCCGGTGAATTGCGTTTTGACGGGAAACCTGCGGATATCTCCGCCCTTCAGGCCGCCACCACCTCGATGACACCGCGCGGCCCGGATGCGGGTGGGCTCCACGTACAGGGCCAGGCCGCGCTCGGTCATCGCCGCCTGAAGATCATTGACCTGACCGATGCCGCCCAGCAGCCCATGGTTGATGCCGAATTGGGGCTGTCGGCCGTATTCAACGGTTGCATCTACAACCACCGTGAATTGCGCACGGAGCTGGAAGCCAAAGGCTATCGCTTCTTCTCTGAAGGCGACACGGAAGTTCTCCTCAAGGGCTATCACGCCTGGGGAGAGGATTTCGTCCAGCGTCTCAATGGCATGTTCGCGTTTGCGATCGTCGAGCGCGATTCAGGGCGTGTACTGATCGGACGGGACCGGCTCGGCATCAAGCCGCTCTATTACAATGAGCAGCCGGGTGCCTTCCGGTTTGCCTCCACCTTGCAGGCGCTGCTGGCGTTCGGCGATGTGGATACCTCACTCGACCCCCAGGCACTCAATTTCTACTTCTCGTTTCATGCAGTAGTTCCGGCCCCCTGGACGATCGTGAAGGGCGTGCGCAAACTGCCGCCGGCGACCTTGCTGCGCATCGAGCCCGATGGAACGCGGTCCGAACGCCGCTACTGGACCTTGCCCTTCGGTCCGCGTGAGGACGAGGCGGGGCTGTCCGCCAGCCAGTGGAAAGAACGCGTGGCAGATGCCCTGCGCCTCGCGGTTAAGCGCCGTCTCGTGGCCGACGTGCCCGTCGGCGTGCTGCTATCTGGCGGCCTCGACAGTTCTTTGATTGTCGGACTTCTCGCCGAGGCAGGTCAGACGGGGCTCAAGACATTTTCTATCGGCTTTGAGAGTGTAGGCGAGGAGGCTGGCGACGAATTTCAGTATTCGGACATTATCGCCAGACACTTCAAGACGGACCATCACCAGATCCGGATCGACACGGCGCGCGCCCTGCCTGCGCTGGAGCGGGCGATTGGCGCCATGAGCGAGCCGATGACGAGCCATGATTGCGTTGGCTTCTTCCTCCTCTCCGAGGAAGTGTCGCGCCATGTGAAAGTGGTGCAGTCCGGTCAGGGTGCTGACGAGATTTTCGCCGGCTATCACTGGTATCCGCCCATGCTGGAGGCCAATGACGCGGTTGGTGCCTATGCCAAGGCCTTCTTTGACCGCGACGCCGGTGAAATGGGCGAATTGCTTCATGAGGGATGGAGCGATGGTGACTTTGCCCGCGAATATGTCAGTCGGCATTTTGCGCAAGGCGGCGCAGAGCGCCCCATCGACAAGGCGCTGCGTATCGATACCGAGATCATGCTGGTCGATGACCCGGTCAAGCGCGTCGACAACATGACCATGGCCTTTGGCCTGGAGGCGCGCGTGCCGTTCCTGGATTACGAGGTGGTCGAACTCGCGGCGCGGGTGCCTGCCGAGTTGAAGATCGCACAAGGCGGCAAGGGTATACTGAAGGATGTTGGCCGCGACGTGATCCCGTCCAAAGTCATCGACCGGCCCAAAGGGTATTTCCCGGTTCCGGCACTGAAATACCTGCGCGGCCCGTACCTCGAACGTGTGCGTGATGCGGTCACCTCTGAAAGCTTCCGTTCGCGCGGCATCGTCCGCGACGAGTATGTCGATACGCTGCTGAAGGACCCCGAGGCCCATATCACGCCCTTGCGCGGATCAAAGCTCTACCAGATCGGCTTGCTGGCCATGTGGCTGGAAGCCCACAATGTCTGACCGGCACAGTGTCAGGGGGCCGTCATGAACCAGGCACGCAAGCCCGCCCGGCGCAATGCGCAAGGCCATCGGCTGAAGCGCATGCGTGAGCAATCCTCCCCGTCGGCCATCGCGCCGGCGGATGAGGCGACCGGCCATGCCATGCGCGAAAACGCGGTCGTCGATTGCGGCTGGGGCCGGCTTGCCTTTGCGCAGACATTCAAGACGGCCGAGGAGCTGGTGGAGGTGCTGCGCGGCGAGGAAAGCGAGAAGCGCGATATCGCCTTCTACATCCGTGATCCGCACGTTGTGCTGGCGGCCGCGCCGCAGGAAGTGTTTCTCGATCCGTCTCACACCTACCGGCTGAACCTGGCAACCTATCGGGCCCGGCGGACCTCGCCGCAGGGATATTTCGTGCGCCGCTTGTGTTCGGAAGCTGATGCCAAGGCGGTCAATCGCATCTATCGCGCGCGCGGCATGGTCTCGGTTGATCCTGATTTCTTCTGGCGCCAGCGTGACAGCCGTACCCTGACTTTTCTCGTCGTCGAGCATGAACATACCGGCGATATTCTGGGCGCCATCACCGGCGTCGACCATACGCGCGCCTTTAATGATCCCGCTCACGGTTCCTCGCTCTGGTGCCTGGCGGTTGATCCGCGCGCCAGCCAGCCCGGCATCGGGGAGGCGCTGGTGCGCCGCCTTGCCGAGCTATTTCAGGCGCGCGGGGCTGCCTTCCTCGATCTCTCGGTCCTGCATGACAACCAGTCGGCGATCGCGCTTTATGAAAAGCTGGGTTTCAAGCGGGTTCCGGCCTTCACCCTGAAACGCAAGAACACGATCAACGAGAAGCTCTTCATCGGTCCGCCGCCGGAAGAACAGCTCAACGCCTATGCCCGCATCATCGTCGACGAGGCGCGCCGGCGCGGTATCGGTGTCGAGGTTCTCGACGCAGAAGGCGGCTTCTTTCGCTTGAGCTGGGGCGGGCGGGCGGTCACCTGCCGGGAATCGCTCTCCGAGCTGACGACGGCCATCGCCATGAGCCGCTGCGACGACAAGGCCGTCACAAGACGCCTGATGGAAGCCGCGGGCGTGCCGGTGCCGCGCCGCCTGTGCGCAAGCGCCGATTCAGACGAGCGCGCCCGCTTCCTTCAGGAATGCGGGGCCGTTGTCGTCAAGCCAACGCGCGGCGAGCAGGGGCGCGGTGTGATCGTCGGCGTCGAGACGGAGGAAGAGCTTGAAGCCGCGATCCGCCAGGCCTCGGCGGTGAACCCGGACATATTGATCGAGGAATGCGTGCGCGGGGATGATCTGCGCGTGGTCGTGATCAATGACGAGATTGTTGCAGCCGCCTTGCGCAAGCCTCCGGAAATCATTGGCGATGGCAAACACTCCGTCCGTGAGCTGATCGAGCGCCTTTCACGCCGCCGCTCGGCGGCGACGCACGGCGAATCTCGCATACCGCTCGACGAGGAAACGGCGCGCTGCGTCCGTGCAGGCGGCCACGATATGGACGATGTGCTGAACCGGGGCGAACGCCTGCGTGTGCGCCGCACGGCCAATCTGCATACCGGCGGCACGCTGCACGATGTCACCGCCGAACTAGGCCCGGCCATCGCCGCGAGTGCGCTCAAGGCGGCACGGGCTATCGACATTCCCGTCGCCGGGATGGACTTCATCGTCGAGGACCCGAAAGGCGACGCACATGTCTTCATCGAAGCCAATGAGCGCCCCGGCCTTGCCAATCACGAGCCCCAGCCGACGGTTGAACGCTTCATCGACTTGCTCTTCCCCCTGTCTGCGGCACGCAGCGAACGTGAGTGAACTGACCTGACCATGTCCCGAATTGACGACACCTATATTGCCAGCGTTCTCAAGACCCTGCTCGAAACCCCCAGCCCTACGGGCTATACCGATGCCGTGACGCGGGTGTGCTGCGCGGAGCTGGAGCGGCTGGGCGTCAGCTATGAAATCACGCGGCGGGGGGCAATACGGGCGAAACTGCAGGGCGGACGCCGCCAGCCCGCCCGTGCACTCATCGCCCACGTCGATACGCTGGGCGCACAGGTCAAGGCGCTCAAGGAGAATGGCCGGATGGAGCTTGTGCCTATCGGCCACTGGTCCTCACGCTTTGCCGAAGGCGCGCGCTGCACGATCTTTACCGCCTCGCATGGTGCTTTTCGCGGCTCCATCCTGCCGCTGAAGGCTTCAGGGCATACTTTCAAT
>NZ_JBQLZR010000319.1:0-2856 GCF_052168375.1 Glycocaulis sp. | reverse complement strand
GGCCGGTTCGTTGGCGGCAAGCCAGGCATCGCCCGACTGGCCCAGCATGATGGCGCGCGTGGCGTCCGTGGCGACGATTGCCCCTTCTGCGGTGCTTTCAAGGCGCCGCGCGGCAATGCCGTACTGGCCGAGCGCGACCTGCGAAAGCGCGATGCAGTGCATGGCCGGCCAGCTGCCGCCTTGCGCGCGCCAGGCAAGGCCCTCTTCATAGGCGGCCTCGGGATTGTCGTTGATAAGGTCCAGGCAGGCCTCGTACTGGACCTGCTCGAAGCTGGGGTCCGCGTCCTGGGCATGGGCCGCCGCGGCCAGAGCTGACAACAGTGCCGCAGCACTCACGATTCCGCAAAGACGGTGCATCGGCCTATATCCTGTCCCTCTTCATTGGCCTGCACGCTAACGCGTTAACGCAGGCACGGTCTATGGGTGATGCCATGAGAGTGCTCTTCCTGGGGTTCGGCTATGTCGCGGATGCAACAGCGCGCCAGCTTGCCGGTTCGGCCTCTCTTGCGGCTACGACGCGGGATTCGTCCAAGGCGAAAGCGCTGGAAGCGCACGGCATCACGCCGGTTCGGCTGGGAAATGGGGCAGGCGCGCTGGAGCAGGCGATAGGCGATTGCACCCATATCCTCGTCAGTGCGCCGCCCGGCGAGGCAGGCGATCCGTTCGCTCCCCTGATCGGCGCGAACACGCTGGAAAACCGCTGGTGCGGCTATCTCTCCACCACCGGCGTTTATGGAGACCGGCAGGGCGGCTGGGCCTTTGAATGGGACACGCCCGCGCCTTCGCAGCCCCGCTCCGTGCGCCGGCTGGAGGCGGAAACCGGCTGGCAGGCGAGGGGTGCACGCATTTTCCGGCTTTCAGGCATTTATGGCCCTCAAAGCAGTGCGCTCGACGCCCTTCGCGAGGGCCGGGCCCGGCGCATCGTGAAGCCCGGCCATGTCTTCAGCCGCATTCATGTGGAGGATATCGCCTCGGCGCTGGTGCTGGCGATGAAGCGGCCAGAAGCTGCGGGCATCTTCAATCTGACAGATGATCTGCCTTCGTCCCAGTCGGCGGTCGTGGAGGAGGCGGCGCGCCTCCTGAACATCGCGCCTCCGCCGGAAGAGGCCTTTGACCCCGAGACGATGAGCGCAATGCTGGCAGGCTTCTATGGCGAATGCCGCCGTGTCTCCAATGCCAGGGCAAAGCAGGTTCTGGGCTGGCGGCCCCGCTATCCCTCTTTCCGCGAAGGGCTGGCGGCGATTTCTGCTGGCGAAAAGGCTTCGACCGCGCCCGCGCCATGAAATCCGCGCGCCTGCAGGGCGGGAAGATCGTGCAAGTCCACCCCCCCAAGCGCCAGAACAGGTGTTCCCACCTGCCGGGCCATGGATGCCGCGCGTATCAGGCCCAGCGGCGCACCGGCGCTTGGACTGTTTGACGCAAACACGGGCGACAGGAAGACGCCGTCAGCAAGCCGGGCGGCTCGTCGCAGGGCAGCAGGGCTGTGGGCAGAGGCTGTCACCAGAAGATGCGGGGCCTTTAACTGCCAGCGGCGTATCTCGCCTGCCTTCCTTTCGGGCCAGTGCACGCCGTCTGCCTTGACGCCAAGGGCCAGCACCGGATCGGCCGCGATAAAAAGGCAAAATCCCTGACGGCGCGCCATCCCTGCCAGCGGGCTCGCAAGGCATTTCAGATCATCGTGCCCGAAATGGCGAAAGATGAGCCCGGTTCCCCGCCCCAGCCCGGCAGCGAGGCGCAGCGGGTCCGGTGTGCGCTCAGGGTCAGTGAACGCAAAGAGGGCCGGCAAGGTCTCGCGTCTTGCCAGACTTCGCGTTCGCGCATAGGTGAGGCCCGTCATGACACATACTCCCGAACCGCACCCAATCGCCGCGCGGCGCGCCGCCATCCTTGAGGAATTGGCCGATGCTGCCAAGGCGGGCGGGCGTGCCGGCGCAGATGTGACGCTGGTCGCCGTCTCCAAGGTCCAGCCAGAGCCGCGTATCGAGGCTGCGCTCGCGGCCGGCCAGCGCGTGTTCGGCGAAAACCGGGTGCAGGAAGCGCAGGCGCGCTGGAGTGCCCGGCGCGCACAATATCCTGATCTGGAATTGCGGCTGGTCGGCCCGCTGCAGACCAACAAGGCCGAGGATGCGGTTGCCCTTTTCGATGTGATCGAGACGCTGGACCGCGAAAAGCTCGCGCGCGCCCTGTTGAAAGCGATGGAGAAGACGGGCCGCGCTCCGCGCCTCTATGTACAGGTCAATACCGGCGAGGAGCCGCAAAAGGCCGGTGTCGCGCCAAAGGACGTTCCTGCCTTCGTGGACGCCATGCGAGCGCTGATGCCGCAAGGCATTGAAGGCCTGATGTGCATTCCCCCGGTAGAGGAACCGGCGAGCCTTCACTTTGCCTTGCTGGCAAAGCTCGCCCGCGAGACCGGGCTTTCGAAACTCTCCATGGGCATGAGCGCGGACTATGCCCTCGCCGCCCGCCTCGGCGCGACCTCGGTGCGTGTTGGCTCAGGCCTGTTTGGAGAGCGCGAGGGGTAGACCCCCGCGCGCCCCCCCCTTCGTCATTCCGGGCGAGCGAACAGCGAGACCCGGAACCCAGGCTTGTTGAATAGGGCTGGACCCCGGCTCGGGGGCCGAGGACCCGGTTGTGTTACCATTATGATAACTCTGACGGTTTCAACGCTGACCTATCCACCGGGGTCCCGGCCCCCGAGCCGGGACCCATTTTCAGGCCTCATCGCGCTGTCACGGCTCGCATTGTCCTCTCTCTCTTCGTCATTCCGAAAAAGCGCGTCAGCGCTTATCTGGAACCCGGCCTTTATGGAGAAAACTCTGGGTTCCGGCTTTCGCCGGAATGACGAAGGGGAGGGGG
>NZ_JBQLZR010000318.1:0-24689 GCF_052168375.1 Glycocaulis sp. | reverse complement strand
GGAAGGTGACCTGGATCACATAGCGCTCGCCCTCGAAGGGTAGATGGCCGTGCCAGGAATTGTCCGAGCGCAGGAAGGCAAAGACCTGACCGGCCAGCGGCGGCACCTGCGCGGCATAGTCGGCAAAATCATCCGGGCCGTTGAGCACGCGGATGCAGCCGGCATCGCTCTCGTCCCAGTGCTCATTGAGATAGAGCAGCATGGTGAGGATTTTCGATTTTGAATCGTTGTGGATCGGACCGTCGGAGAGCTTTGACACGCGCCGCACCGTCACCATGCGCGGCTTGTCGGACAGATCGATACCCAGCTTCTCGCCCAGAATTTCGGCCAGGCGCGGGCTGAGCAGGTCTTCGGTCACTTGCGCGAACGCGCCCTTGCGATCCAGCTTGGAGAGCGGCAGGTAGCCCGGCTCGTTGATCGCGGGGTAGTCGGCGCGGATCTGGGCGGCCTGCTCCGCTGTCACCACGTTTTCTGCCATCAGATAGGTGTAGGGCTGGTGCTGGACCGGACCGGCGGCAAGCGCCTCGAAATTCATCATCGTGGTGGCGGTCATGATGGGTCCTTTGCAACCGTCTGCCGTACTGTAAGTTCTATCTACTATCGCTATCATGCCGGTTCAATCGGCCTGCGCCGCCTTGCCGCTGCGCGTTGACAGGAGCACGACATGAGCCAGCCCGACACCATTATTGACGGCCGCAAGAAGGATCTGGGCGGCTTTCAGGTCGCCCGCGTGCTGCCTTTCGCCAAGAAGCGGATGGTGGGCCCGTTTGTTTTCTTCGACGAGATGGGCCCTGCCCGTTTTGCGCCGGGCAACGGGATTGATGTCCGCCCGCACCCGCATATCGGGCTCGCGACCGTCACCTACCTGTTTGAAGGCGCGATGCATCATGCCGACAGCCTCGGTGTATCGCAGGAAATCCTGCCCGGCGCGGTGAACCTGATGATCGCAGGCAGCGGTATCACGCATTCTGAACGCACCGATCCGGAGGTGCGCGCCCGCGGCTTCTCGCTGCATGGCATCCAGACCTGGATCGCCCTGCCGGAGGCACGCGAAGAGGACATGGCAAGCTTTGAACATCACAGCGCGGACACGCTGCCTGTCTTCGTTGAGGGCGGGGCGACCATCCGCCTGATCATCGGCACGGCCTACGGCCACACTGCCCCGACGACGATGCTGTCACCGACCATATATTTTCATGCCGAGATGAAGCCGGGAAGCTGCCTCACCCTGCCTGAAGGTCATGACGAGCTGGGCGTCTATCTGGTTTCCGGCGATGCAAAGGTTGATGGCACAGCGCTGGAGCCTGGCCAGATGGGCACGCTCGATGGCGGAACGGCGACCGTTTCCAGCGAAAAAGGCGCGCGTGTAATGGTGCTCGGCGGCGCGGTCGTCGGCAAGCGCTTCATCGAATGGAATTTCGTCTCCTCGCGCAAGGAGCGCATCGAGCAGGCGAAGGATGACTGGCGCGCAAGCGCTGCAGGCGGATGGAAAGGCACACCCTTCACCCTGCCCGAAGGCGAGAATGAGTACATCCCGCTGCCCGGCGATGAATTGCCGGAGCCGCCCGCGCCATCGAAGGATTGCCCGACGACCTAGTCCTTGCTGTCCAATGCCCGCAACCGGGCCGCAAGATCACTTCGGACATGCAGGAAGTCGAGAATATCGACCGCGCTGCCAGTGCGCCTGAAGATGATGAAATGCATCGACGCCCGGCGGTATCTGATCTCGTTTGAACCTGATCCTATAAGGTCTTTGACACTTCGTTCGAGCGGTGAGACTGAAAGCAGAGACTGGCAAACAGCTATCAGTTCGAGACGATAGGCATCGGCTTGCTCCGGCCCGAAACGGCTATAAGTCCAGTCGGCAATATCGATCAGCGCAGACCCAGCGCGGAGCGTGAACCGGACGGCCATTAGCTCCCTTTGCGGGCATTATTGCGCTGCAAGCCTTCCGCAAAGGCCCGGTTTATGACTGCCTCCACGGTGCCTTCGGCGAACCGTCCGGCGTCTGCCTGCGCGATGCTCTCATCGAGGCGCGCTTTCAGGCCAGCCATCTCGGCTTCCTCGCGCTCCAGCAGCCGCAAACCAGCTCGCATGGCTTCGCTGACATTCTGGTAGCGCCCACCGGCTACCAGACGATCGAGCATGTCTGCCTGCTTGTCGGTAAGCACGACATTGCGTGTGACCATCGATTACCCTCCGGCTTCGCACGTTGGCATAATATGCCAACTCCCCGCGAATTACTACTCCGGCAAGGCCGCCTCCAGCGCCTTTCCGGTCACGAGATAGGTGGCAAAACTCGCCAGCCAGTGGCTGCCTTCGTAATGCTCCTCTGACACGGAGGCGATGCCGGCCTCGCGGTGCTCTGCTGCGGCAGCGAGAAGAGAAGCGATGCGCGTATCGCCTTCCGGCAGCCGGGCAGCGATGGCCTCGAGGTTCCACGCGCGTGACAGGTTGAAACCATCGAGGTGCACCAGCTTGCCATCGGTGGGGTCGAGGACCACGCCGGGTCGTATCCAGCCTGCGCTGCCATCTTCGGGAATCTGCGGCATGAAGGCGGAAAGCCAGTCGGAGAATTCCGGGCGCGTCATCACGCGCCGCATCAGGTCGGCTTCCATCAGGCAGGGGGACAAAAAGTCCTCGCCCGAAGGCTCGTAGGCGAGCGGGCAGTTCACATCTTCGCGGTGGAAGGCAAGCGTCTGGTCCACCAGCAGGGTCTCCAGCTGGCCGTGACCGGTCTGGCGTGCCCAGTCGAGCGCCAGCGCGAAGCCGAAGGCGGTCTGGTTGTGGGTACCTGAACGCACCGGGTAAACGAGGTTGGGGAGCCATTCCAGATAGCGGTTGACCGCCACGGCTTCCATCGGCTCGAGGATTTCCGCCCAGCGCTGCGCGTCTGCATCATCAAAGCTGCGAAGCTCTGCTGTCAGTTGCAGCAGCCACGCCAGTCCGTAAGGGCGCTCGAACGAGGCACGGCCGGGCCCGGCCATGTAGGCGGCCTCGATCTCGGCTGCCTCGGCCGTGAAGCTGGTTTCAAGTGCCTCGCGCGCGGCACCGGCAAACGGCGCATCTGGATAGAGGCGCAGAAGGCGCACCAGCAGCCAGTGGCCATGCACGGCAGAATGCCAGTCATAGCAGCCATAGAAGATGGGGGTCAGCTCGCTTGGCGGCAGGGCGTCCGCGTCCGACTGCAGCACATGGGCGATCTTGTTGGGGTATTCGCGGTGCACGCATGACAGCGCCAAGGCGGCAAACCGCTCGACATCGGAAACGTCCAACATGCCTGGTTCCTCCTGTGCCATTGCTGGCGCTGCCAGCAGGCACGCGCCCATCATCATCCCCGCGGCACTTTGCGCCCAAGCCTTCATGGTCTTGCCTCCTCACACCAATTCGCCGCCGCAGCCTAGGCAGAGAGACCGGGCAGGGAAAGGGCTGCAGGTTGCGCACTTGGCGCGGCAATACATTCGGGGCTAGAAGATAGCCACGCACGACAAGGCCCCGGCAAGCGGGCCAGTCTGAGGGAGAGATCATGTCTGAAGCCGCAACGCCGATCCGCGATCTGCGCGATCTGGGCATTACCCGTCCGGGCAAGCTCAACATCAACTGGCTCGAACCTGCGCTCTATGAAGAGTCGATCCGGCGCGGCGAGGGCCGTGTCGCGAAAGGCGGCGCTCTGGTCGTCGAGACCGGCCAGCACACCGGCCGCTCGGCGCGCGACAAGTTCACCGTCCGCGATGCCACGACCGAATCGCATATCTGGTGGGACTTCAACACCTCCATGAGCCCTGAGCATTTCGATGTGCTGTGGGGCGACATGCGCGCCCATATGGAAGGGCGCGAACTGTTCGTTCAGGAGCTGTTTGCCGGAGCGGACCCGGCCCACCGCCTGCCGGTGCGCATCGTGTCGGAGCTGGCCTGGCATTCGCTCTTCATCCGCCACCTGCTGCGCCGGCCCAATACCGATGAGCTGGAGGATTTCGCGGCGGAGTTCACCATCGTGAACCTGCCGAGTTTCCGCGCTGACGAGACCCGGCACGGGACCCGTCACGGTTCGGAGACGGTCATTGCGATCAACTTCACCGAGAAGCTGGTGCTGATCGGGGGTACGTCCTATGCGGGCGAGACCAAGAAAGCGGTCTTCACCATCCTCAACTATCTTCTGCCTGAAAAGCACATCATGCCGATGCACTGCTCGGTCAACAAAGGCGAGAAGGGTGACGCGGCGGTCTTTTTCGGCCTTTCCGGCACGGGCAAGACCACGCTGTCGGCTGATCCCAAACGCACCCTCATCGGCGATGACGAACATGGCTGGTCCGATACCGGCCTGTTCAATTTCGAGGGCGGCTGCTACGCCAAGATGATCCGCCTGTCGAAGGACGCCGAGCCGGATATCTACGCCACGACCGCCATGTGGGGCACGGTGCTGGAAAATGTGGTGATGGACCCGGCCACCCGCGCGCTCGATCTCGACAGTGCGGCACTGGCGGAGAACTCCCGCGGCGCCTATCCGCTGCACTACATCCCCAATGCCTGCGACAAGAATACGTGCGGCCACCCGGCAACGCTGGTCATGCTGACCTGCGATGCGTTTGGCGTAATCCCGCCGATTGCCCGGCTGACCCCGGCGCAGGCCATGTATCACTTCCTGTCCGGCTATACTGCAAAAGTCGCCGGCACCGAGAAAGGCGTCACCGAGCCTTCGGCCACCTTCTCCACCTGCTTTGGCGCGCCCTTCATGCCGCGCCACCCGGCCGAGTACGGCAATCTCCTGCGCGAACTTATCGCGCGCCACGGCGTGCAGTGCTGGCTGGTGAATACCGGCTGGACGGGCGGCGCATATGGCGTCGGCCATCGCATGCCGATCCGGGCCACGCGCACCTTGCTCAATGCGGCCATTGATGGCTCGCTCTCGGCAGCGCAGTTCCGCAAGGATCCGGTGTTCGGATTTGATGTGCCGGTTTCGGTTCCGGGCATCGACCCCGCGATCCTCGATCCGCGCCAGACCTGGTCGGACGCCAGTGCCTATGATGCGCAGGCGCTCAAGCTGGCCGACATGTTTGTCGCGAACTTTGAAAAGTTCGAGACCCATGTCGATCCAGCCGTACGGAGTGCCGCACCGAGCCCGGACGCCATACGCGCCGCCGCCGAGTAGGCGGAGCGCCGTCTTGGCCAGCAGGATCGAAAGGCTGCGCCCCGGCGAGGACCAGGCCTTTCGTGACTGGCTCGCCCTGTTCGGCAAGGCGTTCGAGGAGGCGGAGACCTATACCGGCGCTATGCCGTCCGCACCATATCGCGACCGGCTTTTGTCGGACCCGAACTTCATCGCGCTGGCAAGCTATGACGGCGGCCGGCTCACCGGCGCGCTCGCGGCCTACACCCTGGTCAAGTTCGAGCAGGAACGCAGCGAGATCTATATCTACGACCTCGCCGTGGATGAGGCCTACCGGCGGCAGGGGCTCGGCGAGGCACTCGTCAACGAGACGCGCCGTATCGCCCATGATGTGGGCGCCTGGGTGGTGTATGTGCAGGCAGATCATGTCGATCCGCCTGCCATTGCGCTCTACACAAAGCTCGGCGCCCGCGAGGACGTCTTGCATTTCGACATGACGCCGCTGAAGCGGATGTAAGTGGTCTCGTCATTCCGGAAAGCCCGTCAGGGCTTATCCGTAACCCAGCCTTACTTTGATCGCTGGGTTCCGGGTCTCGCCTTTGGCTCGCCCGGAATGACGAAAGAAACGACAGAGTCCCTTTACGCGCTCTGGCGCTGACCACCCTGCCCGCCGCCTGGCTTGCGCCGGCGATTGCGTGAGCGCTTCTGGCCGCCGCCTGCGCCCTGTTGCTGGCCGCGGTGACCATTGCCACCCTGACCACCGGAGCGCTGGCCACCCCCGCCACCGCCGCCGCGGCGCTGTCCGCGCTGGGGCTGCACCGGACGGGTCGGACCACTGATCGGCGGGGCATCATTGAGCCCGCGAATAGAAAGCCCGGTCAGCTTCTCGATGTCCTGAAGCAGGCCGCGCTCGTCCGGTGCGACAAGGGCTACGGCCCGGCCTTCGGCGCCGGCCCGCGCAGTGCGGCCAATCCGGTGCACATAGGATTCCGGCACGTTGGGCAGTTCGAAATTGACGACAAGCTCCACGCCATCGATGTCGAGGCCGCGCGCGGCGATATCGGTGGCGACCAGCACGCGCACATCACCGGTCTTGAAGGCGTCGAGCGCCTTCTCGCGCTGGTTCTGGCTCTTGTTGCCGTGAATGGCCGCAGCCTTGTGGCCGAACTCGACCAGAAATTTCGTCACCTTGTCTGCGCCGCGCTTGGTGCGCGTGAAGATGATGGTGCGCTTGCGGGTTTCCGGTGCCATCAGATCAATCAGGGCCTGACGCTTCTCGGCGCTCCCCACATAAAGGACGGACTGCTCGATGCGTTCGACCGGGCGCGATTGCGGGGTCACGGCAACGGTCACCGGGTCACGCAGGAAATCATCGGCGAGCGCGCGAATGGGCGGCGGCATGGTGGCCGAGAACATCACGGTCTGGCGCGGCTTGCCGACCATGTGGAGGATTTTGCGAAGTGCCGGCATGAAGCCGAGGTCCAGCATCTGGTCGGCTTCATCGAGCACGACCAGCGAGGTCAGGTCGAGGCGCGCCTTGCGGTCGGCCACATGGTCAAGCAGACGGCCGGGCGTGGCCACGAGAATATCGAGCCCGCGCGCCAGAGCCCTGATCTGCGGACCATGTTTCACACCGCCGAACACCACGGCATGGTTCAGGCCCGTATGGCGCCCATAGACCTCGATCGAGGCCCCGATCTGGGCAGCCAGCTCGCGCGTCGGTGCGAGGATCAGCGCCCGGCAGGAGAGACCCGGAGCCTGCTTCTTCTCGGCCATGAGGCGTGTCAGTATCGGCAGCACGAAGGCAGCCGTCTTGCCGGTGCCGGTCTGGGCGATGCCGACGACGTCCTTGCCCTGCAGCAGCGGCGGAATAGCGCGCGCCTGGATGGGGGTCGGGGTCTCGTAGCCTTCCTCGGCGACGGCGCGTTCAATCTGCGCGGCAAGGCCGAGTTCGGAGAATTTCGTCATTTCAATACCTTTCAGACGGGCGCGCAACGCATGCGGCAGCCCGTGGGGGAGCGTTTTCTTTTTTGACAACTGCGCAGATCAGCCGCCGGTTTGGGGATGGAGCCGCCACGCTGGCGGACCCTTTAATCCCACGCCCGGACTTGTCTGGCGGATAGTCCGCCACCGGTCCGATCAGGCCGCGCTTGAAATCCGTATCGGGTTTCTCTACGCGCGCGGCACTTATGCGCTGGGCCGGGGTATGCGCGTGGTTTGCGGCGAATGCAAGGCCAATTGTCCTGCAACCGGTGAGAGCACGGTGACACACGGCGTTTGTAGCTGGCGCATTTGGGCATTACCGTGCAGCAATCATCCAGAGGCTGTGACGTGCCGATGCCCACCACGCGACAATGGCTGGCATGCCCGATGCAAGGCCCGGCGGCCTTGACCGGCAAGGCGTTTGCCGGGTGTGTGACGGTGCAGGCGTGCAGGAAGGACGGCGTCCGGTGATTTCGGGTAACCCAGACCAGATCTTTGACTGGCCCCGCCCCGTCAAGCGGGTGATCCTGACGCTTGTCGATGCGGTCTTCATCGCCGTCGCCTTTCTGGCTGCGATGGTGCTGCGTCTGGACAGCCTGCACTGGATCGGGGCCATCCAGATATGGACTGCGCTAGGACTGGCCATACCGGCGACACTGCTGATCTTCGACAGGCTGGGCATCTATCGCACGGTCGTGCGTTTCATCAGCCTGCAGGCCCTCAAAGCTATCGGTCTCGGCGCGATCCTGTCTGCTGGCTTCATCCTGATCACCAGCCAGGTTTTCAGTCTGGACGTCCCGCGCTCGGTCCCCTTCATCTACGCGCTACTTCTGATCGGACTTGCGGGCGGTGCCCGCTTCCTCGTCCGCTCCATCTTCCAGCAGCGCCAGTCCCTGCAGAAATCGCGCGTCATCATCTATGGCGCGGGCATGTGCGGCCGGCAGGTGCTTGTCTCGCTGCAACAGGATTCAGGCTATCTGCCCGTCGCCTTTGCCGATGACAGCACCGATCTGCATGGCGCGCATATTGGCGGGCTGGAAGTGTATCCACCGTCTGCCATTCCCTCGCTGATGGCGTCCACGGGGGCGAAGACGATCCTCCTTGCCATCCCCAGTGCCACGCTTGGCCAGCGCAAGCGTATTCTGGCGGAACTGGAAAAGCTGCCCGTACGCGTGCAGACCATTCCCGACATGCGCGACATCGTCGCCGGGCGGGCCAGCGTCAACGAGATCCGCCAGGTCGCTGCAGAAGACCTTCTCGGCCGGGAACCCGTGCCGCCAGATCCTGCCCTGATCGGGGCGAACATCACCGGCAAGGTCGTCATGGTGACCGGCGCGGGCGGCTCCATCGGATCGGAGCTGTGCCGCCAGATCGTGCGCCAGCAGCCCAGCCAGCTCGTTCTGATCGAACAGTCGGAAATCGCGCTTTACGAGATAGAGCGCGAATTGCAGGCCATGGCCTCCAAGGAGGGGCTTGCGCTTTCAATCACGGCTCTGCTGGGGTCGGTGCAGCATGAAGGGCGCATGGGCACGGTTCTCTCCCGGCTGGGCGTCAACACGATCTTCCATGCCGCCGCCTACAAGCATGTGCACCTGGTCGAGGAAAACGTCGTCGAGGGCCTGCGCAACAACACGTTCGGAACACTGACCATGGCACGCGCGGCCATGCAGGCTGGCGTAGACATGTTCGTGCTGGTCTCGACCGACAAGGCGGTGCGCCCGACCAACATCATGGGGGCTAGCAAGCGCATGGCGGAGCTGATCTGCCAGTCGCTGGCGGCCGAGCCTTCCAACACGCGCTTTTGCATGGTGCGCTTTGGCAATGTGCTGGAATCCTCCGGCTCGGTCGTACCGCTCTTCCGCCGTCAGATTGCGGCCGGCGGGCCAATCACCGTCACCAATCGCGACGTCACGCGCTATTTCATGACCATCCCCGAAGCGGCCCAGCTCGTCATTCAGGCAAGCGCGCTGGCCGAAGGCGGGGACGTGTTCGTGCTCGACATGGGTGAACCGGTGAAGGTCTATGACCTTGCCCGCCGGATCGTGCGCCTGTCGGGCCTGACCCCCTTTGTCGCTGGCGAACCGGGCGCCGAGCAGGGCGATATCGAGATCGTGTTCAGCAAGCTGCGCCCCGGCGAGAAGCTCTATGAGGAACTCCTGGTTTCCGAGCAGGCCCAGCCCACCCGCCATCCACGCATCCTGACCGAACCGGTGACCTCCATGGCCTGGTCAGAGCTGGAACCTGTGCTCCAACGGCTGCGCATGGCCTGCGAGAACTATGACATCACCAATATCCGCAACATTCTCGTGCACGCGCCCACCGACTATGCGCCGGATGCCCGCGTCGCCGACCGCATCTGGCGGCTGACTTCGCGCAGCGCTGCAGCGGAATAGCCGCCCGGCACGCCTCAGGCGATGCTGGCGATCCAGAAAGCGTATTTGGTGTCGCCGAACTCTTCGCTGACCCGGACCGGACCCGGCTCGTTTACCGGACGGTCCGCGCGAATGTCTGATGGCGCTATGCCAAACCGCGCCCGGAAGCTGCGCGAGAAGTGGGCGGCATCGCTAAAGCCATACTGGAAAGCAATCTCCGCCACCTGCCGGTGGAGGTTCGAGGGGGAAGCAAGATCCGTGAAGGCACGGCGCAAGCGCATTTCCCGGATATAGGCCGCAATACCGCCGCATGGCTCAAACAGGCGGTAAAGCCGCGCCCGGGACACGCCCGAGGCCTGGGCGACAAGGTCAGGGCCGAGCGCCGGAAGCCCCAGATTCTCCTTGATGAAGACCTGCGCCTTTAGGAGCAGGGCATGATCGACCAGCGCGGGCGGATCATCAGGATTGGTCCGTGCACCGTTCAAGGCCAATGCAGCCAGATCGAGCAGAGGCCGCGCCGCGCCCGGCGCATCAGCAAGCGAAAGCCCGCCAGATGCCTTGCACAGAGACACAACGTAATCGCGCAGGAGAAGCCCCACGCTGCTGGCTGAATCGAACACGTGCCCGTGGGCACTGTCCAGACGGTTCAGGAGTGGCGCCAGCCGCCGGCGCGGAATGAACACGTTGAGGATTTCATAGTCGGTCGTCTGAGAGCTGAACGTGTCACCATGATCAAGGACTACAAAGTCGCCCGGACGGGCGCTCTTCTGCCGCTGGCCGCAGACCATATCCACCGACCCCTTGAGGAAGACATGGAACTGGTAATGGTCGATCCCGTCACGGGCGATCCGGCCCGGCGTCCGGGAGAATTGCTGCGCGCCCAGCTTGCAATGATTGATCAGAATCCCGTCGAGCAGAAAGCTGTCGACCTTCGCAAAGAAGCGCTCTTCGGTCTTTTCGTCATACGGGCTGACGTCGAAAACGACGCCGATATTCTCGCGCCAGGCAGAAAACCGCCCAAGCGGGGAAATGCCCCGCGTGTTGAAGTGTGAAGTTTCTATCAGTGCCATCAAGCTGCCCCGAAGCCCGGCAATCCCCTCCGGAGAGTATATGATTACTCTCTTTCAGACTAAGGTGAAGGTATATTCTGGGATGGCGTTTACGACATTCGTAGTGCCCTTAACCTCCTTCCGGTCTTTCCTCTGCGTCTCAATTTCTTGCCCCTCCGTCTCATTCGCCACTCGGCCGTCGAGACTGGCTCGCCGCTCGTGCAAATGTTCCCGCATCGCCGCGCGGGTATGACCGGCGGCCGTGTCAGTGGATGCACACTCCAAGCGTGTGTATCGCTTCAATTGCGGGATTGATCATGACGGAAAACAGTTTCGGGGCGCTGCTGCGGGCAGCGGGTTGCGTTTCCATGCTGGCGATGGCCGTGGCTGGTGCTGCCGCCCACGCCCAGACGCAAGGCAATCCGCCCGATATCCGGTTTGTGCGCGGGACCCCGGGTCAATCCGTCTTCTGGACGATCTATACCTGGAACCCGTCACCCTTTCCCGGTGAGTGCATCGAAGAACGGTATATCAACCTGCCCGGCCAGCAGGCTCGGCTGGATAGGCGCGGGCGTGCCACCAACGGCTTCTGCAACCGCGACTGGCAAGGACAGGCCAGGCCAATAGAAGCCGCGCAGCGGCTGAACCTGGTGCCGTATGACGGACCTGCGCTTGGCCGCGTCGCCGTGGAAAACCGCGCATCAATGTGGAGCGGGTTTTCGCCCTATCGGCCTGTATGGGAGCGAAACTCCGGTCGCAACCTTCAGTCAGAGGGTAGCGGCCTCGAAAACACGAGCCGCTATGCCTACCGCCCGCCCCAGGCCGTGTATCGGCGGGTATCCGGTCCCAATGGCGAGCAGCGGTGCGAGTTTTACATCCCGACTGGCCGCGTCATCGGCCTCAGCAGATCGCCGGAGGTGCGCCACACTGTTCCGATGGTCGCTTGCGACCGGTTCGATGCAGGCGAAAGCGTCCGCTCCATACGCGACAGACCGCTGCCCCGGCCACCCCTTCCAAGCCAGCCGGTCCCGCCATGGCTCGCCGAACCGAACAGGCTTACTGTGGCATCCGGAGCTGAAGGCGGCTTTTCGTTCAGCCGTATCCCGCAGGCCGGCGCCTTTGCGCGCACCAACATGATCCTCAACGACTTGCTGACGCCGGGCGATGCAGTGGATACGAACGGCCTGCTTCCCAATGTTGTCTTTGTCGACATATCGGAGCCGTCAGGGGGTGGGACGTGCAGTGGCACCCTCATCAATCGCCGCCAGATTCTCACCGCCGCACATTGCGTCGACACAGGCGATGTCACGGGCATTCGGGTGGGGTTCGGATCGCCGATGGATTCGCCGCCCTTCAACGTCATTTCGGTCAGCTATCATGAGGAGTGGGACGGCGACCCCTATTTGGGTCGGGATGTCGCCGTGCTGACGCTGGACGATCCAGTCCAGTTTGTGGCGCCTGTGACCCTCGCCGGCCAGGGCGATACCGAGGGGCTTCTGGGCAGTGAAGTCTTCCTTGGGGGGTATGGCTCCTATGGCAACCCTGCCACCGGGATTGTCAGTGGCGGTGACGGGCTTCGCCGGATAGGGCGCAATACGCTCGATTTCGTCGGCTATATCGACGACGTTCCGGTCCTGCGTGATCTTGCCGGACCGGGTGTCCGCTATCCGCTTCTGTCGATTGATCTTGATGATCCAGCCGGGGCGGGCCCAAACGTTCTGGGCGGCGGCGCCATTGACGGCGAAGCCATTGCCTCGCCGGGCGATAGCGGCAGTGGCCTCTTCATCAACACACCCGACGGGCCGGTGCAGATCGGGATCGTATCCTTTGGTTACGGTCTCGCTGATCCATCCAATCGCTTCACCTACGGGGCTTTGGACTTCTACACCCCGGTCTTCGCGTTTCGTGACTGGATTGATGCCGCCTCACCCTTCGTGCAGGTCTCACGCGCAGGCGGCGATGGTAGCTGGGCCGACACGGCACACTGGCAGGGCGGTATAGTTCCCGAGAACTATTCGGGGCCCTTCCGCATTGCAGCGGGACCGGTCTTTACCCCCCTCTACGAGGTTTTCCTTGATGGCCCGGGTACAACCCGCATCGAGGATCTCGACGTCTTCGAGATTGATGCCCTGACCCTGTCGCACATTGATGCCCGTCTCGAAATTGCGGAACTCGGCATTCTGGTTGCGGAAAGCTTTACCGACATCACCGCCGGCACGATTCAGCTCGACGGGATACTCGGCACCAGCCAGGTGCGCGTCGGCGAAGCGGGGCAATTGCTGGTCGGCGAAGAGGGGGTGCTGGTCGACACCTCGCTGACCTTCGACGGAGGGATTTTCCAGCAAGGCGGCCTGATCGACGTCGCCGGTACCGTCATCACTGACGGTGTCGTCCTGACAGGCGGTGAATTCCATCAACGCGAAGGAGCCGAGCATTTCGATTATGGCGGTACACTGAACCTCGGCGGGCGCCTCGATATCGATGGGTATTGGGATACCTTGCTGTTCACTCAGCTGGACGGCTTCACCAATGTCGGCACGACTGGCACGCTTTACGACTTTGATGGCCAGACGCTGATCAGTGGCGGGATCCTGAATGTGGACGGCGTTCTCGATACGCTCGCGCTCATACAGGATGGCGGCATGATTTCCGGCCGCGGCACGATCCGGGCTTCCGACATCTTCATCCAGTATGGCGGCGCGATCATGCCGGGCAGCACGGCGCCGGGCACACTTACGATCGCCGGCAATTACTACATGGATTCCGGTGCATCGGGCGTGTTCAGCCTGAACCGCGATCCGGCACTCTCCAGCAGCCTGTTCGTCGATGGCTGGGCGGAAATCTACGGCACGATCATTCCGGTGTTCGAACCTGAACTGCCTTCACGCGGTGACAGCTTCGTACTGGTGCGGGCAACCAATGGCACCGGCGGCAACCCGACGCTGGAACGTCCGGCCTTCTCAGCGATGATCGACTTCCAGCTGAGCTTTACCGAAGACAGCCTGATCCTCTCGCTGATCGCGCGTGACTTTGCAGACTGGGCGTCCTCACCGCAGCAAAGGGCAGTCGCAACGGCGCTTGATGCGGCCCTCCTGCCCTTCGACGGCGACCTTCCGGGCGGGAGCTTTGGCGAGCTGGTTACCGCACTCGACTACCTGCCGGAGGGCAGCGACGTGTCGCTGGCTCTGGAGAGCCTCAACCCGACCGACACCTTCATCCACGACCGGTTTGGTTTCGCCCTGTCGCGGGTTCAGGGCAATCTGCTATCCGGGCGCATCCAGGCGCTGTCCCGCGGCGAACAGGGAGGGGTCAGCATGATGACCTCGCGCGGATCGGGAGTGACGCGGCTTGCCAGTCTTGCAAAGCAGGATGCTCCTGCCCCGGCACACGAGTGGGACCGGCTTGACGACAATACGGGCGTCTTCCTCAATGGCAGCTTCAGCACTGCGAGTTACGACCTTGTCAGCGGTGAAACCGACGCGGACATGGTGTTCGTGGGCGCAGGCTTCGACCATCGTATCGGGGAAAATGCGCTTCTGGGCCTGTCGGCTGGCTATGGCCGGTACGATGCCAGCGGACGCTATCTGCGCAGTGAAGGCGAATCCCTGTCGGTAGCCGTCCATGGCGGCATTGCCACCGGCAGGCTGCGCGCCAGCGCCTATGCGGGCTATGCGCTTCTCGACTTCAAGACGTCACGGCCGGTCTTCCTGGGCGCACCGGCTGCAGGCGGCGCGGTTCTCGATGCTGTTGCGGATACGGGTGCCTCCCAGTTCATGGCAGGCCTTGATGCGGAGCTGAACCTTGCAGGGGAAGGCTTCAGCTGGGGTCCGGCCCTGCGCTTGCGCCATGCCACAACCGACTTTGACGCCTATGCCGAGACCGGCGCTGGCATTTTTGGCGCCGTGGTCGATGCCCGCAGCGAGACCGAAACGCTCGCCGGCTTTGGCGGGTATGCGGCGCATAGCTTCAGCGGCACCAATTCCGGCGAGATATTCGCCCGTATCTTCCATCAGGTGCTCCTAGATGGCGATGCCGGCACGGCCCGCGCCACGCTGAGCGGTGGTCCGGTGAGCTTCCCGGTTCAAGGGCTCGCTTCCGACGACCGGTTCTTCACCGTGGAAACCGGTTTCCGGATGGAGCTTGGCCAGCGATGGAGCCTGGAAGCGGATATCTCGGCCGACTTCGACCGCGATACCGGAAACGAGACAACACTGTCCGCTCAGGCACGTTGGCGCTTCTAGGAGGGATCAAACAGGGCAGCCGCGAGCCGGTTAAGGTCGGCTCGCGGCTGCCCATTTTTCGGGCCCGGCGAACTAACGCCTAACTCCCCTGCTTGCGCACATAATCGATAGTGGCGCAGATCTCGGCGTGGAGCGTCCGGTTGAAGTTCCGGTCTTCGGGGTCCGCCTCGGCCAGCCGGCGGAAATTCGGCTCCAGCCTTTCAAACATGGGAAGCAGTTCGGGAAAGCCGCGAAGCGCTGCCAGAGCTGCAATCTGAGACGGCACGAAGGTTTCATAGCCGGGCTGGCCATCGCCACGCGGACGGCGCGCATCACCCATGCCGACTGCGTTCTGCATCAGCTTGTACATCAGTTCCAGTCGGGCGCATTCGACCTCTGACTTCTTGGCACGCGCATGGACAATGACGGCGATCACAACGCCGCCGACCGCCAGCAGCACCGAGATTATCGAGATGAGGAAGGCGTAGGAAGCAATGGTCTCTGCAATGGCTTCATTCATCGGGGCGGCTCCAGTTAAATGAGGGATATGATCATCCCCCGCCTCCCGGTGACGCTGACACACCGGAGAAGTTGCGGATACAGGTTGCGCACACTCAAAGGCAATCGCGACATTGACCGCCAGACACGAAAAAGCCCGCCAGCAGAAACTGGCGGGCTTTCTCTTTGGGTGCGGGGGCGCGCACCCTACGTTATCGAACCGCTGTTCCGCATGTGTTCATGGCGTGAGACAGCCTCTCGTTGTCATCAATGTGTCATTAACCACACTCTTGCAGTGGGTTGTAGGGCTTCCTAAATGCAATCGGATTTCTAGCGAAGAGCCCCCGAGGTAGCCGCCCCGGGGACCCTCTTTTCGCCAGAACCTTGCGCTCTATGACCGGAGGACAGCAAGGCACAGCCAGTGCAGAACGGTTCATTAGCCGCTCTATCATGTGAGTCAAGGCCTCCGGTTTTTCTAGCTCCCCTACTGGGGACGGGCTGAGGAGGCCCATCAATATGACGAAACGAAGCACACCACCGCTGCGCCCTGGCCAAACGGCACCGTTCTCCGGGCAATATGAAATTACCGGCCCACGCGGAGGCCGCACGGGAGAAGAACGCACCGTCGTTCGAGGCGAACCGATGCCGCCGACACCCCAAGCCGGGCAGCGTTACACGTTAGTTGATCCCACCAAAAATGGATCAGGACGGAATCGTTAATGTAAAGGATGCCGGCGGGGTGCCCCGTCGGCATCGCTATTCACTATAAGGAATAACTCTTTGGGTATTGCGGACGACTTCAAGATATTTCTCGGAAACATCAAGATTGATAATGATGCCACTATTTCTGCACGGTACGGAGAAATCACCTCCGCATTGAACAGAACTTTTCGTGACACCGAATCAAAGACGGCTAATAGCCTTCAGGTAGGTTCCTATGGTCGATGGACGGCGATCAAGGGCGTGTCCGACCTCGATATGATCTACATAGTCCCTGCGGGGGCTTGGGACACCTATAAAGCAGGCGGCCAATCAGCACTCCTAAGAGCAACAAGCAAAGCAATTTCAGACCGCTACCCGCGGACTACGGTCAAGGTCGACCGCTTGGTTGTGCAAGTCGTCTACAAAGACTTTCAAATCGAGGTTATGCCTGCCTTTCGGCAAGAGGATGGAAGCTTCAAGTACCCTGACACTGCGAATGGTGGCTCTTGGAAAATCACGAAGCCCCAGGCCGAGCTCGACGAAATTAAGGCCGCTAACGATCGCAAGAACCGAAATCTTAGGCGTCTCTGCAAGATTGCACGGGCTTGGAAGAATAAGCACGGCGTGCCCATGAGCGGCCTGCTGATTGACACTTTGGCCTATAATTTTCTCGAAAATACAAACGAGTACGATGAAAAAAGCTACTTGTACTATGACCATATGTGTCGGGATTTCTTTAAGTTCTTGTCTGAACAGCCAAATCAATCGGAATACGCTGCTCTGGGAAGCCGGCAGCGCGTACGTGTCAAAAAGCGGTTCGAGAAGAAGGCTAAAGAAGCTTATGAGCTAGCCTTGAAAGCTATTGAGGCCAACGGTCAGGCAAACGAACGACAGAAATGGCGGGACATTTTCGGCAACGCATATCCCCAGCCGGAAGCTAACCGAGTGCAAGAGGCGGCCTATAGCGCTAAGGGATTTCGTGAAACGGAAGAATTTGTTGAGGACCGCTTCCCGATTGACATCCGGCACAGCATGCGGATCGACTGCCGTATTAGTCAGAACGGTTGGCAGCCCACGCAACTCAGCGACCTTTTGGCCAAAAAGGCAATCATCCTCCGGCAGAAAACGCTTCACTTCTATGTCGCGAACCCTAAGGAGCTTCCGTCGGGCGTCGAAATATATTGGAAAGTACTGAACCGAGGTGAAGAAGCGGAGCGCCTTGATAAAATCCGGGGTGAAATTACCCGAGACCGAGGAAGCTGGGAACAACCTGAAACCTCTGACTTCCGCGGCGAACACCTCGTGGAGTGCTATGCGGTACTAAACGGCACCGTAGTCGCGCGCGACTCGATACTCGTCCCCATAAGCTCAAAAGCCGCAGAGGAAACTGGTCATGCGTCCTGACTCAGAAATCGCGCTGGAAGATCAGATACGGGAATGCTTCGGGCGGACCGTATACACCCACAAAACCCATGAACGCATGGCCGACATCTGCACCGATACTTTGTCCTTTTGGAAAAAGTCTCAGATTTTTCTTGCTGCAATTACTAGTACCGGAGCAGTCAGCGTCGTCTTCTTTGTACCGGTTTGGATCGAATACGCCACTGCAGCAGTCGCTCTGGCAGCCACATTCACGTCAGGTTACCTGAAGAGCTTCGATCCCGGTGGTGCCGCTCAAAAGCACCGCGACACGGCCGCAAAGCTCTGGAATATCCGTGAATGCTACCAATCACTGCTAACCGACCTATGGAGCATCAGCCGAGAGGCCGCAATTGCGAGACGAGACGAACTTCAAGCAGCTCTTTCTGCGATTTACTCAACCGCGCCTCGGACCAATTCGAAGGCATATAGAGACGCGCAGAAGCGTTTGAAGGAACTTGAGGACATGACGTTCAGCGATTGTGAAATCGACAGTTTTCTTCCTTACTCACTTAAACGCTCTGGCGGACGCCCGAGAAATGGAGAAGCCTCTAACTAGAACCTCTATTTAGGATGGTTCCCGCAGCGTTCCCCTTATTATCAGCTCCTTGGCCATGTGTCCCTTGTCGGGGCCGATGCCGTAGATGACCTCGACCTCCTCGAAGCTGGCCCAGGCGAAGAGCTCCCGGATCTCTGGCCGGTCGTTAATCGACAGGATGAACCGCCCCTTGATGCCCTGCAGCTGGGAGGCCAGCGTGGCGAAGTCTTCGCGAGCGAACAGGCCTTTGCCGTAATCCTCCTCGCCGCCCCAGTAGGGCGGGTCGCAGTAGAACAGCGTCTCCGGCCGGTCATAGCGGTCGATAAACTCGCCATAGCCCAGGCACTCTACCGTGACGCTGGCCAGACGTGCGTGCAGCGCCTCGAGGCGCGGCACGATTGTGAGTAGGTTGAACGCAGAGCTGGCAATCGGATCAACACCAAACGCCCTGCTGGTCACCTTTCCACCATATCCGACCGCTTGCAGATAAAGGAAGCGCGCGGCCCGCTCGAGGTCAGTCTGAGCATCCGGGTTAGTGGCCATCAGACGCTCGAAATCGGTCCGCGTGCTCAACTGCCAACGCAGCATCTCTACGAACGGAACATAATGGCGCTGCAGGATGCGGAAGAAGTTCGCGACGTCGCGCGATCGATCATTGATCACCTCGACGCGCGCCTTGATCCGGCGGCGCAGGAAGACCCCGCCCATGCCGATAAAGGGTTCGGCATATAGGCGCGGCCTCTCGCTATCGATCAGGCGCACCAGACGCCTTGCGAGATTGCGTTTTCCGCCAAGCCAGGCCGCGGCGGGCGCGACCGGATCGACGGCAATATCCCCGAAAAGATCAGGGGAGGGACTCGACTCCATGGGAATTTGATCCTGTTATGTTCCGCGCCGGTCTGGCCGGTGGCGGGAAAGAAAGCAGGCCCGGGCCTGCCAACTTGAGGGGGATCGACCCTCGGTTTGGGGCGTTGCAGCGCCCCTGCCCCCGCCTCTCCGGCGGGGGAGCTTCAATGACCAGAATGTTCGTTTATGCCGCCCTGTCCGAATGCCCGCGCTGCGGGCGGCGGGCAGGCCGCAAGCTGGACCCGGCCCTTCGCTCTCATGAGCTGGTCAGCGTGATCCAGCGCCTGCGCGTGCGGGCGCGGTGTTCAGCTTGCGGCGAGCGGCCCTCGATAGAACCGCTCTGGTCAGGCCCGCCTCACTCTGTACCGACGCAGGAAAGCGAGGTCGCCCGCCTGAAATCGTGCGAAGCTACGTTCGATTACCACTGCCGCACACGCGGACCCCTGCAAGGCTGGGCGCAAGAGCGACCGGCGAACGGCGTTCGCTGATGACGAGCGCGTGCCTTTCGCGCTATCCAGCTTCGGCAGCTTGAGGGAGGTTTTCGATGCGTCGCGAGATTTTAGCGCTGGGCGGGCTGATTGTGCTTGCCGGATGCGCGTCCGAGCAGGAAGCACCCACGTCCACCGACACGCTTAGGATTGCGGCCTGGAATGTTGAACACCTGACAGCTGTCGATGGCACAGGCTGCGCGGCCCGCACCGCCGCCGACTATCAGCGGATGGCAGGCGTGATTGAACAGGTCGATGCCGATATCTGGCTGCTTCAGGAAGTCGAAAACGAGCAAGCGCTGGCGCGCGTATTTGATCCGGCAAGCTGGATCTTTTATGTAGAAACCCGTCCGGCCGGTGTGCCAGGCGACTACCCGCCTTGCCGCGGCCGGGACGATGGCACGCGCCTGACGATGCAGGCGACGGCAATTGCCGTGAGGCGCGAGGTCGAACACAGCCCCCTGCCCCAATTTTCCGAGCTGGATGTCGATGGCGCCGACCGGTTGCGCTGGGGCGTCGGGGTTACACTGGAAGGCGAGACTCCGATTGATCTCATGAGCGTGCATCTGAAGTCGGGGTGCTTCACCGGCTCGAGCGCCGAGGCCTGCGATACATTGCTAGGCCAGATCCCGGTACTGGAAAGCTGGATCGATCAACGCAGCGCGCAAGGCCGCGCCGTAATCGTAGGCGGCGACTTCAATCGCAGGCTGGAAAGCGATGGCGATGCCGTCTGGATCGATTTGAACGACGGCACACCCATTGGACTTTCGATTGCCGGCGCCGGTACCGGGCCTCGGTGCAATCCGCGCTATCGCGAATTCATCGACTTCCTGATCCTCAACGAAGCGGCTGAAGAACAGATGGTGCCCGGATCTTTCCGCGAGACCACGTTCACCGGCCCGCGCGAGCAGCACCCGTCAGACCATTGCCCGATCGCCGTTGAAGTCGTTCGCTAGGAGTCCGCGAGGGCTTCGATCGTCTTCACCAGGCGGACGCGGACATTCTTGTCCTTGATCCGCATCAGGCTTTCTGCGGCCCGAAGTGCGACGGAGTCGTACAGAACCGAAGCGGCATCACCCTTCGGCTCGAACGCGTTCACGTTTGCGGTGACGCCTTCAAAGAACCAGGCGACGTTCACGCCCAGTGCCTGAGACAGCTCAAAGAGCTTGCCTGCGCTGATGCGGTTGGCACCCCTCTCATACTTTTGCAATTGCTGAAAGGTGATGCCCAGTCGCTCGCCGAGCTCTTGCTGGCTCAGCCCCATCGATTGACGCTTCAACCGGACGCGATGACCGACGTGAACGTCTATCGAGCTTGCCTTGCGTTTCTCATGATCACTCATGCCCCACCTCCACCAAGACCGGAACGCCTCACCCCTAGATGGTATCACTAGAGGAGTCACTAAAGAAAGTTGTATCTAGCCCTTCAATTTGGCACAAATTGAGGCGCGGGCGGAGCACTCGGCAGATATACCGGGGCAAGATAGGAGCGGCGGCAGTCAATGTCGAAGCCGGGGTCCAGCGCGTTTATCCAGGATGCCTTCGATTTCGTCGAAGCCACCGAGACTATCGACGACATCGAGACGCTCAACCGCACGTTCGCGCAACGCCTCTCGGTACATGGCTTCACGACATTCGCCTGCGCGGGCATTACCGGGCCTGGCGGCGCGATCCGGAATGAAGAGTTCTTCGGCCGGCCTCACAGGCAGTGGGAAGCACGTTATTTCTCGAAGGAATACTTTCGCCAGGACGCCGTCATTCGCATCGGGTGGCGAACCAACAAGCCGTTCTTCTGGCACGAGATCCAGAACAATCACGTCTTGCGTCCGGAAGAGCAGCTACTGTTTAACGAGGCCAGCGAGTTTGGGATAGGAAACGGCTTCATTACGCCCGTGCGCAATTTCGACGGCTCGTTCAGTGTCGTCAGTATGGGCGGGCAAGAGATCAACGACGATCCCAAGGCCCGAACGGCCTTGCACCTCATGTCGCTGTATTTCGCAGGTATGGGGCGGCGCCTGAAAATAGAAAACGATCTCGACCGCTGGACAGATCTTACGACCCGGCAGCGGGAAATCATCACTTTGCTGGCTGCAGGATATAGGCAATCGGAGATCGCGGCCCGGTTGGCTTTGTCCGAACGCACGGTGGAGACCCATCTGGCGCTCGCGAGGATCAGGCTGAATGTCGCAACGACACCGCAGCTCTGTGTCGAAGCCCTCCGGCTGGGGCTGATTAACCCGTAAGGGGTGCCAGCTCCCCCTGAAAAGCGAATTTGTTACGGGATTTCCCGGAATGTAGCGCGCAAATGCGCTCAATACACTCGCCTTCCGTTAACCATGGAGGCGAAAATGCTTGCCCATATCGTAACCCCCGCCAATCGCGGGCTTTACCAGCGACAGCTGGACCAGATGCATCGGCAGCGCCGAAAGGTCTTTGTCGAGCAACGCGGCTGGACCGCCCTCGACAATGGCTCGCCGCTCGAGATCGATGACTTCGACCATGAGCACACGAACTACATCCTGCTTCTCGGCGATGTCGGCGAAGTTCTGGCGTCCTGCCGTGTGACACCAAGCTGGAAACCGCACCTCAATCAGACCCTGAGTGCATTCATCTCCAGAACCGAACTGGCAACCGGTCCGGGCGTCTGGGAAATCTCCCGCTGGATAGCTGGCCCCGGCAAAGACAAGCGCACCGATACGCAGTGCCGTGCCTTGATGCTGGTCGCCCTGGCCGAATTCTCGGTGTCCCATCAGATCGACGCCTATGTCGGCTGCATGGATCTCCATCAGGTCAACCACATGGCGGAGATCGGCATTCACGTCGACTGGCTTGGCGAGCCGCGCGAGTACGGCGAAGGCACCGCCGTCGCTCTCAGGGTGGCAGCTGGCCAGAAGAAGCTCGATCTCGTGCGCAAACTTTTCCGGGTCGATGCGCCGGTTACAGTGATGCCGCCGGCTTGGACGTCTGACCGGTTCGTCGACTCCAAGGCCTTCTCGATCGTCCAGCGGGCCTTCGAATGTGAAGACGCCGACGAGCTCGAGCTCCACCTCGAAGCGATGACCGCCGTTTCCACGCGGCGCTGGCTCGCCAGCGGCAATGAGCCGTCCATCGCCACCCTTCTCACCGAAACAAAAGGACATGCGTAATGACGCGCGACATCCAATACGTGCCGGCATCCGCTCCGGCTGAAGAGATCACCGCCATTTTGAAAGCTGACGGCGTAGTCGTCCTCACGGGCGCTGCAACCGCTGACGAGGTCAATATCGCCAATTTCGAACTCGAACCGTACATCCGGCGAACGCCGACCGGGAAAGGCTTTTTCTACGGCGAGACCACACGGCGCACGAGCGCACTGGTCGCCAAGTCCGAGACGATGGCTGACTGGGCTATCCGGCCTGGCATTCTTGGGCCTTGCGAGGCCGTGCTGAAAGAAGAGTGCAGCTCGATCCAGCTAAACCTGACCCAGCTGATCCGCATCGAGCCAGGCGAGCGGCCGCAGATCATGCACCGTGACGAAGATCTCTTTCCGATCGCCCGGAAGGCCCCCGTCGAGCTGATGATCAACTGCATCTGGGCACTGTCACCGTTCACGGCTGAAAACGGCGCCACCCGGGTCGTGCCGGGAAGCCATACCTGGGACAAGGATCGGCTTGCCGAGCCGCATGAAGTGCGCCGCGCCATCATGAACCCGGGCGACGTGGTGATCTTCCTCGGATCGACGCTCCACGGCGGCGGCGCGAACACCTCTGATCAGCCCCGAACCGGCGCAGTAATCAGCTATAATCTGGGCTGGCTTCGCCAGACGGAGAACTTCTTCCTCTCAGTGCCTTGGGAGAAAGCGGCAGCCATGCCTGAGCGGCTCCAGCGGCTGCTCGGCTACCAGATCCATCTGCCCAATGTCGGCTGGGTCGAGGGCCGTGATCCGCTCGACTGGATGAATGCCGGCAGGCCTGACGTCATGGAAGCGCGCGACGCGCTGACACCAGAGCAGGAGGAGCTGGTCGCCATCGTTGGCGAACACCCGGAGCTGATGGCCCCATATCTGGTTTGACAGAATTCCAAAAACGACATTCGCCCGCCTTCCGGAAGGGAGGCGGGCGTTTGCATTTTGAAACTCATATTTCAAACTAACGCCGAAATCGGGCCCAGTTTCGTTGCGCTGGCGGCGGCATCCGGGTGAAATTTTGGAGTTATTTTTCCAAAAACCCTCTCAGCAACCGTTGGCCTGAAATTTTTTTGGTCTCGCAAGTTACGTCGCTGCCACGTGAATCGATCTGTCAAGCGCTAACCGCCGAAGAAACAGTCGGTTAGACCGTTGACGCTACCAACGACGTTTCAGATTCTATGTCCCGTAATGAAGACTGTTACTCGACGATTCGCGTTCCGAAGCTGAGCGGGCTGGAGCCAGCCAGTTTGCCGACAAAGCGAGAGGACATTGAGTTTTCCACAATCGCGAAATGTAGGGGAAAAGCGCAAGCAAGCAGTTGCACCGCAACATGGCGACTGAGCATCATCTGCCTGTGGTTGATTCCACCACACAAAAGCACGAGGCCCCGAGCGTTGCACCGCCCAGGGCCTCAAAAGACAGGAGTAAATCTTTGCAGGTCTCTCCCTTTTTGCCCCCCGTAGAGGAGCCTCTCCAATGAGCCATGAACGCCCCCGCACAGTCAATAGAGAAGCGTGCTCAGCGGGGCCACTTTTCAACCATCTCAAGGGCATTATCGACCATGTCCGGCGGCTTGAATGGCTCGCCACGAAGGCCATGTCGTTCGCCCGCTGGTTAGTCGATTGGCTGGGCCTTTCGCGCCTCGATGATTGGGTGAGTGGTCCCTTGGCGCACGCCTAATTGCTCCCCCGCTCTCGGCATTCCGCCATGGCGATCCAGAGCACCCCGTAATTCGCATAAAGCGCATTATAGGCGGCGCGCTGGCCTTCGCCCCCTCCTCGATTCGCCCTGCGGTTTGGTCCTCGCGAACGGCGTTCGTTGAAACCTTACGATTTCACCTTGCCTTACTTATTGCCAAAACCTTAAGCTGCGAGTTATCCGGCCACGTTGGCTGAAACTAACAAAAGACCGGCTTACGGTCTTTCTGGGCTATGGGGATAATTAATGGTTTCGACTAAGCTTTTCGCCGTTTGCCTCGCAGCGGCAACGGTATCTGCGTGCGCTACTACCGGTTACAATCTCACGCCGGTGCAAACGGCAGCTGAAGAGATCCGCTATGATCGCGGTTTCGCTACGGCTACCTCTCACGGCGAGTTCAGCTCGGTTCAAGTTTACGCCGCAGGTGCAGAACAAGACCGCCGCCTAGCGTTTGACGTGGCCATCATGAATTATGGCGACACACCTATAAATTTCGGCGTCGAGAACGTGACAGTCGTGACTAATGGCATGTCGCTCGGATTTTACACCCGGGAAGAACTTGCCGAGGAAGCACAGCGCCGAGCGAGGAACCAGCAAGTCGCTG
>NZ_JBQLZR010000317.1:0-1375 GCF_052168375.1 Glycocaulis sp. | reverse complement strand
CCTATTTCTACGAGGGCTTCACCCGCCTGCGCGATGCGAAGGGCAATGTGGTAACCCCTGCAGGCTTCCTCAAAGCCGCAGAGGAGCACGGGCTCATCGCGGAGGTGGACAATCTCCTGCTCCTGCGCTGCGTGCAGATAGTCCGCAAGCTTACCAAGTCGGACCGGCGCGTCGGCATATTCTGCAATATCTCGGTGCGCTCGCTCACCGATGAGGAGTTTTTCCCGCCCTTCCTCGATTTCCTGCGGCGCAATTCCGATCTTGCCACCTCGCTGATCTTCGAGATGCCGCAAGCCGCCTTTGACGGACGATCCTCTATCGCTGCGCGGCACATGGCACGCCTGGCCGATTACGGCTTCCGCTTCTCCATCGATCAGGTGAGCAATCTCAATCTCGATCTCGCCGAGTTGCAGCGTGCCGGCGTGCGCTTTGCCAAGGTGGAAGGCCTGCGCCTCATCGAGATGGCAGGGGGCCACATGCCCGTGGCGGGCCGGGAGCCGGGCACGATAGCGCCCGAAGACATTGCCAGCCTCTTTGCCCGCTACGGCGTTGATATCATCGCGGAAAAGATCGAGACCGAAGCCATGGTTGTCGAAATCCTCGATCTCGATATCGCCTATGGTCAGGGCCATCTTTTCGGCGCGCCGCGGCCCGTTCGCGATGATGTGCTGAGCGAGAGCGCGCCGGACACACGCCGCGCGGGCTGACCAGCCTTTTCAGTTGCGCTGCAGAGCTGGTGTGCCATCTCCTTCCGCTCACGGGCACTCATTGCCCGCCGGAGCCGGAACATGCGCCACTGCCTTGTCTTCATTGCCGCAATTGCCCTGACCGCCTGCGCCTTCGAGCGCCCGGCACTCGCGGCAGAGCCTGCACCGCGCTGGTATAATGAAACACCAGTGGACTGGCCGCTGGAAACACCGCCGCTCTACACCTTGCTGGCGCTGGAATGGATGGCCTATGGCCATGGCTATCGCATCACTGCCGGCCAGGCCTATCAGGCCTGGCGTGATGGCGATTTCGAGTTGTCGGCGCGCCGCTTCAGCCAGCTGGCGGACTATTTCGATGAGGCGCTGGAACGAACGGGCCCTTACGGACCGCATGGCGAGTTCGGCTATGAATACCGGATGAGTGCGCGCTTTGCGCGTGTGAATGCGGCGCTGGCCCTGCGGGCGGCGGGCGATCTGCCCGGCGCTGTGGAGGTCTTGCGTCCGCTGGAACTGGTCGGCGTGCCGCTGGATACGGACCTGACACAGGAAAAGGTCGATGCAGGCATCGCCGCGGGTGATTTCGCCTTTGCCCGCTCTGCCGCAGAGGCGCTCGCCCGCCATCTTGAGGTGCGCGGCTGGACCGAGGAGCACGAGGAACAACTGGCTGC
>NZ_JBQLZR010000316.1:0-8038 GCF_052168375.1 Glycocaulis sp. | reverse complement strand
GGAACGGCGTCGTCCCCCGCAAACCGTCCAGGGTCAGGCCAGCACCGGTTGATCCCCTCCCGGTGCCGCATGTGGCAGTAAAGCGGTCCCGATCGGCGCCCGATGGTCCCCTCACCATCGGGCGCCATAGTTTTTGCCGTTATGGCCTGTTCGCGGTCGGCCCTGCGCGCTAGACAACGGCTATGGCCCCGTCAGATTCCCACGATCCCAGCGATGATGTGATTGCCCGCCTGCTGGAGGAGATACCGCTCCTCTACAAGGCCCGGGCGTTTGCCGAAAGCATTGCCGATCCGGCCTATTTCTCGCGTCTTGGCGAGCGGCTGGACCCGCGCGAACGGACGCTGGCGCGGGCCTATCTTGACGGGCTGGGATTTCCCGATGCGGACCCGGCCCCTCTGGGAAGCTGGGAGGACGCAGCGATTGCCGCTGAATCGCTCGACACTGACCCTCTGGCCTGGGAGGCCGAGGAAATGATGCGCGCCGGCCTCGTTGAACGGGCGCTGGAACGCCTCGATGCCGAAGGTCTCGAAGCAGCGCTGATGCTGGTTTCCTCCTCCATCGGCGAGCTGGCGCGTGAAGCTGCAGAGGCCGCCGCAGCGATGGACGATGTCTATGACGAGACGGTGGTCAACGCGGCTGCAGGAGGCCTGATACAGGCCGCAAACGGGGCCGTGCTCGTGCTTCTGGCGGAGGCCGAGGACGAGACCCCGACCCATCCTTTCCTCGCGCGCTGGCGGCTCTACGTGCGCGGCCGCTGGCCCGTCGGCGTTGCCGGTTCGACCTATAACATACTGTGAACTGAAGCTGCCTGCCTGAAGGAGTTCCCCTGCATGTCCGGTCTGACCCTTGCCACCTGGAACATCAACTCGGTCCGCCTGCGCATCGGCCAGGTTGCCCGCTTTGCATCAATGGCAAAGCCGGACGTGATCTGCCTGCAGGAGATCAAGTGCATGGAGGACCAGTTTCCGGCCAAGGCGTTCCGGGAAATGGGCTATCCTCATGTGCACGTAACCGGGCAGAAGGGCATGCACGGCGTTGCCACCGTGTCGCGCAGCCCCATCGAGGTGCTCGATGACTGCCAGGTCTGCCCGAAATCAGAGGCTCGTCACCACATTGTCCGCATCGACGGGGTGGAGTTCCAGAACTACTACATCCCGGCAGGCGGGGACGAACCCGACGTGGACGCCAATCCCCGCTTTGCCCACAAGCTCGATTTCCTCGACCGCTTTGGCACTTTCCTTGAAGGCCGTGGGAAAAAGGGCGGCGATGTAGTCCTCGTCGGCGATCTCAACATCGCCCCGCGCGAGCATGATGTCTGGTCGCACAAGCAACTTCTGAATGTCATCTCCCATACGCCGGTGGAAACCGAAGGTCTGGAGCTTGCCCGCACCCGCGCTGGCTATCTCGACATTGCCCGCGAGCTGATCGCCGAGCCGGAAAAGATCTATACCTGGTGGAGCTATCGCAATCGCGACTGGCGCAAGTCCAATCGTGGACGCCGCCTCGACCATATCTGGGTTTCACCCTCCCTGCAGGCTGCCGCCACGGCCAAGGGGCGCGAGGGTTTCACCATCTGGGACGAGACGCGCGACTGGGAAAAGCCGTCCGACCACGTGCCGGTGACGCTGAAGCTAGCGCTTTAGCGCAATGATCCCGCACTGGCCGCCAAACTGGCCGGGATGACCGTCCCGCGCGGCGCGCCGCGAGGAGAAGAACCGGTCCTCATCAGCAAACGTGCAGGCGCGGATGCGGCTGATGTGACCGGGCTGAACACCGCTGGCGACGAGCTGACGGTGGACCGCCTCGGCCACATCAAGGCCTGCCCCTCCACCCGCATCGCGCGGGCCTGCCATCTGGCTGTCCAGCGCCCCGAACTGTGCCTCGAAGGCTTCGAGCACTTCCGGACCGACCCGGTAGTTTTCCTTCGAGATGGCCGGACCGATGGCCGCGCGCACATCCGCCGGCTTTGTCCCATAGGCGTCTGTCATGGCCTCCAGCGTGCGGGCGGTGATATTGGCCACCGTGCTGCGCCAGCCTGAATGGATGGCCGCAATCGCGTGACCGGACGGGTCGTGTAGCAGCACCGGAACGCAATCGGCCACCTGCGTGCAAAGGGCAATGCCGGGCGTGGCACTGATCAGCGCATCACCTTCACCCACCGACCAGCCCTCAGGCAGGGTATCGGCGCGCAGGACCGTGTCGCCATGGACCTGATTGGCAAAGACAAGGCGCGAGACGCCAAGGCCCCGCGCGACACGCGCCCGGTTCTCGGTTACATGGTCCTTGTTGTCACCGCGCGACCAGGAAAGGTTGAGGCTCGCATACGGGCCTTCACTGACCCCGCCGGTGCGGGTCGTGAAGGCGTGGACGATGCCCTCGCCCAGGCTGTCGGCAAATAGAAACTGAAGCGCGCTCATTCCGCCTGCCCGTCCAGAAAACCGCTGCGGCCCCGGCCAAGGTCATACCCCTCGCGGGCGGCGTCAACCGCGGCCAGGAGGACGTGAAGCGCCGACCAGTCATCCTCTGCGGCGATTGGCGCCCAGGCGGCCTCCATCGTCTCGAAGACCATGTCGGCCGGTTCATCCGCGTTGAAATAGGGATGGGACAGGCGTTCGGGCCGGACAGGCTCGCGGCTTTCAAATCCGCCGCGTATGGCGGCAAAGGTTTCTGACCGGTAGGCCTCTGCGCGGGGACCGGAAAGTGCACGCCTGGCCGATGCCTCGCCGCCAAACCAGTCAAACACCACGCCCTCAAAGGGCAGCTGGCTTTCATGCATGAAACGCAAGAGACTTGTCAGGAAGGCACCGTCAGCGTCACCGCCAAGCGCTTTCAGGCCGAGGCGCCTGTGCCAGGCTTCGTAGAGGGCTGCACGGTAACGGTCCGGGAAGGTCATCAGCGCCTTGATCAGGCTCTCTTCCTCCCCGATCAGCGTGAGGCTGCCCGCGAGCTGTTCGAGAGCCCAGAGCACCGATTCCGGTTGGCGGCCATAGGCATAAAGCCCGCCCTCATCGAAATAGGCCGCCGTGAAGCCGGGCTCGAAGACGGGCAGGAAGCGCCATGGGCCATAGTCGAAGCTCTCGCCTGTCACCACGAGATTGTCGGTATTCAGAACGCCATGGACGAAACCTGCGGCCATCCATTCCGCTGCCAGCCGGGCCGAGGCGGCGACCGTGTGTTCCAGAAAGGCTGCCGCGCGCGCTGGCGCGTCCCCGGCCAGCCCCGCCTCGGGATGGAAGGCGTCTATCGCGTAGTCCATCAGCGCTTCGACCAGATCGGGCCGGTTGAAATAGGCGTGCCGCTGGAACATGCCGATACGCACATGGGAATGCGACAGGCGCGTCAGCACCGCCGAGCGCGTAGGGCTTGGCTCGTCGCCGCGATGCAGGGCCTCGCCGGTTTCGAAGATGGAGAGTGTCTTCGAGGTATAGACGCCGCGTGCCTCCAGCATGTGCGAGGCCAGAAGCTCGCGCACGGCGCCCTTCAGGGTCAGCCGGCCATCGCCGGTGCGCGAAAAAGGCGTCTGCCCTGAGCCCTTCGTGCCCAGATCGAGAAGCCGTCCCTCGCCATCTCTCAGTTGCGCGAAGAGAAAGCCGCGCCCGTCGCCGATCTGCGGATTATAGGTACGGAACTGGTGCCCGTGATAGCGCAGCGCCAGCGGCCGGGGCTGGTTGTCCGGTAAGGGCTCGAAGCGGTGGAAGTGTGCCGTGCGCGCGTGCGCATCGAGGGTATCGAGGCCGACCGCTCCCGCCCAGCGATCATTCCACCAGCGCTCCGTCGCTGCCGGGAAGTCTGCCGGCTCCACCGGATCGGCAAACTCCGCGCCCAGCGTCACGAAGCGCGGATCAGGCCTGTAGGACGCGGCCATCAGGCCAGACCTTTTTCCAGCGCCTTTGCCGCGCGGACGATGGCGTCCACCGCCTGAGGCAGGATGCGCGTCATGTTGAGAAAGCCGTGCGGCATGGTGTTGAAGACAACCCTTTCCACCGGCACGCCGGAGGCGGCCAGCCGGTCGGCATAGGCTGCACCCTCATTCACCAGCGGATCAAGTTCAGCCGCCAGGATAAAGGCAGGCGCGAGCCCTTTCAGGTCGTCGGCCAGAAGCGGGGAGACGCGGACATCGCGCACATCATCGGGGCTGCGCAGATAGCTCTGACGGATGCGGCTGAGCACCTCGCGCGATAGCAGCGGCCCTTCCTGCCAGGGCTGGCGGGCGCGTTCGATCTCCAGCAATTGCAGGAGCGGATAAATCAGAAGCTGGAAGGCAACCGCGCCTCTGCGGTGCTGGGCGATGACGGCGGCGAGATTGCCGCCTGCCGAATCGCCGCCCACAGCGAGCCGGCCGGGTGCAAATCCGTGCCTTTCCAATGCGCCCTGGTGGACGGCATCAAAGGCGGCCAGCGCATCATTGACGGCCGCCGGGAAGGCGTGTTCGGGCGCTTTCCGGTAATTGACCGATACGACGCGCACGCCGGAGGCGGCGGCCAGCCTCTGGCACAGGGCGGCATGGGTCTCGATATCGCCGACAACAAAGCCGCCGCCATGGTAGTAGACCAGTCCGGCGCCGTTTTCCGCCGCATCGAAGGGCCGCCATATCCGTGCCGGGATCGGTTCTGCCGGGCCGGGAAGGGTCACGTCCTCGATGGCTTCGACACCAGGCGGGTCCAGCTCGGCAATCGGGATCAGACGCCGCAACGCCTCGCGCATGCCCGGCGCAGTGCGCTCCGGAGCAAAATGGGCGGCAAGATCGGCGAGCGCTTTTTCAGGGGTCAGCATGAGCAGGGCATAGTTCGGCCCGTGAGGGCGCAAAAGCAAGAGGCAAGCGCGCCTGCCGCCGTCTTCATGACGAGCGCCGGCCTAGTGCAGGTGAACAGGACCTGCGGGCTGTATCCGGCCCAGAAGCGCATCCTCGATCTCGCTTTTGAGGGCCCGCCAGGCTGCAGCGCTTTCCGCCTCGCCCTTGTCCTCCATCTCCGTGATGGCCTCGCAGGCATAGCCGAGCGCCCGCGCGCCATGCCGGTCAACCAGGGTGAAGGCGATCTGGCGGATATCGGCCGGCGTGATACGCGAACGGCGGGTGGCAGGCGAGGTGAGCACGGGCAGATCTCCGGGTGGCAGGCAGCTATGCTGCTTTCCATGGCAAGAGGGGTGCCAGCCAGCAGCTGCTTCAAAATATTGTTTTTATTGCCAAAAGCACGCCAGCCGCCGCGCCGGGAACAGCGCGTTGTCGCCTATCGGTCAATCCTGCCGGGCATAACTGTCCGTCGTCCTGACCGGCCTCGCTCCAGCCGCTATAATGTCGGCAATCATCGGTCTTGTTCCTTGCCTGCCCGGCATATTGCGGGCATTAGGCGTGACCATAAATTTGCGGACCTTTCGGAGTATTGCATTCATGCGCGTGGCAATGATCGGTACGGGCTATGTCGGCCTGGTTTCAGGAGCCTGTTTTGCCGATTTCGGTCATCAGGTGACCTGTATCGACAAGAATGCCGAGAAGATCGAACTGCTGCGCTCCGGCGGCGTGCCGATCTACGAGCCCGGCCTTGACCAGCTCGTCCAGCGCAATGTGCGCGAGGGCCGTCTCGATTTTGCAACCGACCTGACCGAGGCGGTACGCGCTGCCGATGTGGTCTTCATCGCGGTGGGCACGCCGTCCCGCCGCGGCGACGGTCACGCTGATCTGAGCTATGTTTATGCGGCGGCGGAGGAAATCGGTACCGTCATGGACGGTTTCACCGTGGTGGTGAACAAGTCGACCGTGCCGGTCGGCACCGGCGACGAGGTCGAGGCGCTTATCCGCAAGGTCCGCCCCGATGGTGATTTTGCAGTGGTTTCCAACCCGGAATTCCTGCGCGAAGGCGCGGCCATCGACGATTTCAAGCGCCCGGACAGGGTTGTGGTTGGCACCGAGGACAGCCGGGCGCGCGATGTGATGCGCGAGCTTTACCGTCCGCTCTTCCTCAACGAGACGCCTATCGTCTTCACCTCGCGGCGTACCTCCGAACTGATCAAGTACGCAGCCAACGCCTTCCTCGCCATGAAGATCACCTTCATCAACGAGATGGCCGATCTGTGCGAGGCGGTGGGTGCAAACGTGCAGGAAGTCTCCAAGGGTATCGGCCTTGATGGCCGTATCGGGCCGAAATTCCTCCATGCCGGTCCTGGCTATGGCGGTTCGTGCTTTCCCAAGGACACGATCGCGCTCGTGCGCACGGCGCAGGAGGCTGATACGCCCCTGCAGCTGGTCGAGGCCACCGTGCGCGTCAATGACACGCGCAAGCGGGCCATGGCCGACAAGGTGATCGGCGCGTGCGGCGGCGATGTCGACGGCAAGACGATTGCGGTGCTGGGCCTGACCTTCAAGCCCAATACCGACGATATGCGCGAGGCACCTAGCCTCGACATCATCCCGGCCCTGCAGGCGAAAGGCGCAAAGGTGCGCGCCTACGATCCGGCCGGGATCGAGGAGGCGGAAAAGCTGCTGAAGGATGTCGAGTACACGACCGGTCCCTATCTCGCGCTGGAAGGCGCCGATGCGCTCGTCATCATTACCGAATGGAACGAGTTCCGGGCGCTGGATCTTGATCGTGTGAAGGCGGCGCTCAAAGCCCCCGTGGTGGTCGATCTGCGCAATATCTATGATCCGGCCGAGATGCACGAAGCCGGTATCGCCTATACGAGCATCGGCCGGCCATAGCGGCGTCTAGCACGCCGCGAGAGGGCCGATAGCGGTCATCACGTGGTAGAGCATGCTGGCGGGGATATCCTTCGCCAGAGCTGCGCCTTTGGCATCATAGGCGTCCATCCAGCCGCCTGTGCAGGCATCCGCGAAATAGGTCGCCTTTAGCTGCGAGAGAAGGCGTCCGGCCTCGCCGGGCGCTGCCGTGTCGGGGTGGCGCAGGCGCGCGCGCAGCATTTCCAGCTGAGGCCAGAGGCGCCGGTTCGCGTCGAGCACTTGCCCGTCCGTGTCGACACTGTTGACGGCAAACCCCGTGCGGGCGTCACGCCCCCTGACGTCGGCAAAACGCATCAGGCGCCGCCGCCAGCTGATGAGATCGCGCCCGGTGCGGGTCTCATACTCTGCCAGCAGCCAGGCCCATTCGTGGCAGTGACCCGGCTCGGTGCGCCATGGGCCGTCACCCTGGCTCCAGTCCGGCCCCAGCTCCTCTATCACCGCTCCGCTTGCAGGGTGGAAGAAGCTGTCCTCCAGCCGGGCGACACAGGCTTTCGCGCATTCCAGCGCCTGCGCATCGCCGCTTGCCTCATCCAGCGCCAGACAGGCTTCCAGCAGGTGCATGTGCGGGTTGGCAGCCCGTATGCCAGGCTCCATTTCCGGGTCGAAATATCCCTTGCCCGACGGGTCGGCCATGGTGCCGGTCACGATGGTCAGGGCTTCGCGGGCGAGCTCCAGCGCACGGGGCTCACCAAACGCCTGATAGGCCGCAGCACCGGCAAGGATGACAAAGGCATGGTCATAAAGGCCCCGTCTCGGGTCGGCTGCCGCGCCGGAGCGCTCCAGCCTGTGCACCCACCCGCCCTGCGGGTTGCGTGCCGGGCCGTCCAGATACTCAAGGCCGAGCATCGCCAGGCGCTGTGCCTCGCCTCGGTCCCATCCGCAAAGCGCCGCCTCTGAAAAGGCGAATATCTGGCGGGGGATGACGCGCATGCGCCGCTCACGGTCCGCCACCGGCTCGCCGTCCAGCGTCAGGCACTCCACGAACCCGCCCTGTTTGGTGTCCCAGGCGGTCTTCGCCCAGAGCGGCAGGCACGCGTCAAACAGCCAGCGGCGGGCCCAATTCAGATCTGCCTTAGCAAGTCCGGTGGCGGTGCGCGCGGCGGACACCACCGGTTTGATGCCCGCAGCCTCGCCAAGCGGTGTTATGAGGACACCCTCGCGGGTTGCAGCAATGGCAAGCCCCGACACGCCCTTCACGGCAATCAAAGGACCTTCGGAGCGGACATAACTGTCTGACACCGCATCCAGCGACACCGGACCTTGCGTGACATTGCCTGCCGTATCAGCGGCGCCGAGCGCTTTCAG
>NZ_JBQLZR010000315.1:0-8644 GCF_052168375.1 Glycocaulis sp. | reverse complement strand
GACTGGCGAACAGCGTTCGTTCCAAACGGTTCAAATTTCAAACTGAGACACTACCGGTTCAGGAGCAGCGGTGGGCCGAATTGGGTTGCCATTCCAATGCCGCGTGGGAGCGAAGGGATACGGCCAAAATGCACATAAGCGCCGATTGGCTGCACCCTGGTGCCTAAAAAGGCCCCGTTCTCTGTTATCTTGGCGTCGACGTTCTCTTGATATGGCAAAAGTCGATTTTCATATTATTCGCAAACCGAATCGTTGATGCACCAGTGAATCATCTATAGGAAATACAAAATCCATTGGGTTGAATATCATACATCGAAATCTCGGTCACGGTAGTGTAATTATAATTCGAAATATTTCTATTTTCAATATCATAGTGTAACTTTGGAAAAATGCTTATTATTATTTCTGTGTCAGCACTCAATGCTTGTTGATTAACGGAGCAACCCAGGGGGCCTTATGCCCAACCTTATTTCAGAATTTTGTGAATCTGCAATATAAAATCTATCATTTTCAAACATAAGGACACCATATATTGGCGTGACATTGCTTCTTGTATATAATTGACTGTCTTCTGCAAAACGCTGGACTGATACCAAGCCCACGCTAGGCTCCGAGCAGCCGAAAACAAAAAATGTAACCAATTTTAGACACAATGGTTTAATTTCAACCAGTTTGCGTTTAAGCATTCTCTATTCTCCGTCTCGAACTTCATAGAGTTCAATCTGCCCCCAAGCACTTTGAACAAATGATTGTGATGGCGGGAACTCGCTTAACGAGGCCAATACGGATTTCAGTTCTGTCAGACAGGCGTCTGCTTTGCGGTTACCCCATATTTCGCGAGTGTAGTCGAATATCTCCTCAACGGCTTGCGCTGCCGGCTCAGCAAACTCAAGCCGCGCCACGGGTCAGCTTTTCTTGAAGCTTCTTGAACAGCGCCTCACCTTCAATGATGCGTCCGGCGGAGGCAGCCGCCTGTCCGTCGGTGATCTGTTCCAGAACCGCCTCCCGCTTCATCTGTTGCAGGAGGGCGTAGTCCTCCTCCGAAACCATCACGGCGACCGGACGGCCATGCTTCTCGATGCGCACCGGTTCGCGCCGGGCGGTGTCAAGCAGTTCGCCAAAACGATTCTTGGCGTCGGCGGCGGTGAAGGTGCGCATGGTGAGCCTCCAATTGGCTTATTAGTCCAATTTAGCTAATTTGGATAGAAATGGGAAAGGGCGCTTATCGCGCTGAATTGCAGGTTGAAGCCGGGCGAGGCATTCGGCTGGCCCCGATTGCCAATTTCTGGTAGCTTGCAGGGTCTCAGACAAGGAGCGCCTGATGAGCCGCAACACCTCGATCGCGCTGAATGATCAGCTGGCCGCCTATATCGATGCGGAAGTCAGCTCCGGACGGTATGCGTCGGCCAGCGAAGTCGTTCGCGCGGGCCTGCGCCTCCTGCAGGAGCGTGAGGCGCAGCTTGCTGCACTTCGCGCGGCGCTTGAACGCGGCGAACAGAGCGGGCCCGCCGAAACCGTGACAGCCGCAGCGCTACTTGGCGATCTCAAGGCACGGCGCCGTTCAGGTGGCTGAATTCCGCCTGCGACCCGCCGCGCGGGCCGATATCGAGGCGATCTGGGCTGACTCACTTGCAGCCTGGTCCGAAGAGCAGGCTGACGCCTATGTCGAAGGACTGTTTTCCGCCTTTGTATCGCTGGCCGAGTTCCCGCTTGCGGGCAAAGCGATAGACGACGTGCGTCCGGGATACCGCAGCAAGCCGTGCGGTTCACACGTGATTTTCTACCGGGTGCAATCCTATGGCGTCGAGATTGTCCGGTTGTTGCACGCTCACATGCTGGCAGAGCTTCATTTGTAGCGCCGCTTCTGCCTCCTGCCTTGCCATTGCGGCCCCTCACGGTCTATCCGGGCAGGCAAGAACGACATTACAGGGAGGACGCCTTTATGGCGCTTGCATTTGTGTTTCCCGGTCAGGGTAGCCAGACCGTCGGCATGGGCCGTGAGCTGGCAGAGGCTTTCCCGGCGGCCCGCGCGGTCTATGAGGCCGTCGACGAGGCTCTTGGCGAAAAGCTCTCCGCGTTGATCTGGGACGGGCCGATCGAGACGCTGACCCTCACACAGAACGCGCAGCCCGCCCTGATGGCGACCTCGCTGGCGGTGATGGCCGCCCTGAAGGACGGGTTCGGCATCACCGTCGATGCGGCCAAATTCGTCGCCGGTCACTCGCTGGGCGAGTATTCGGCTCTTGCGGCTGCCGGTGCGCTGTCCATCTCCGATGCGGCAAGGCTCCTGCGTCTGCGCGGGCTGTCCATGCAGAAGGCGGTGCCGGTGGGAGAGGGCGCCATGGCGGCCATACTCGGCGCTGAAGAGGCCCAGGTGCAAAAGGCGGTCGAGGCTGGCTCTGCTGCCGGTGTTGTCCAGATCGCCAATGACAATGCGCCCGGCCAGATCGTCATTTCCGGCGCGAAGGCAGCCGTGGAAGCCGCCATTGAGGCCGCGAAGGCCGACGGCATCCGCAAGGCCATGCTGCTGCCCGTTTCCGCGCCCTTCCATTGCACGCTCATGCAACCGGCGGCCGATGCCATGGCTGCAGCGCTGAAAGATGCCAGCATCAAGGCACCGGGCGTGCCGGTGGTAACGAACGTCTCGGCCGGTCCGGTCAGCGACCCGGAAACCCTCCGCGCCCAGCTTGTCGAGCAGGTCACGGGCCGCGTCCGCTGGCGCGAAAGCGTCATCTGGATGGCCGGCGAGGGCGGCATCACCCGCTTTGCCGAGGCCGGGGCGGGCAAAGTGCTCTCGGGCATGCTCAAACGGACTGTCGACGGCGCGGAAGGCGTCGCTCTCAATTCCCCGGCCGATCTGGAAGCCTTTGCGGCTGCATTCGAAGGAAACGCGTAAGATGTTCTCACTTGAAGGAAAAAAGGCGCTCGTCACCGGCGCGACCGGCGGTCTGGGCAGCGAGATTGCCCGCGCGCTTCACGCGCAAGGGGCGAGCGTCGCGCTCTCCGGCACGCGCGCCGAGGTGCTTGAGGCACTGGCCAAGGATCTGGGTGAACGCACGGCCGTCGTGCCGTGCAATCTTTCCGATGCCGAAGCCGTGGACAATCTGCCCAAGGCCGCTGCAGAGGCGCTGGGTGGTCTCGATATCCTGATCTCCAATGCCGGCGTCACGCGCGACCAGCTCCTTATGCGCATGAAGGACGAGGACTGGGAAACGGTCATCCGCGTCAATCTGGAAGCCCATTTCCGTCTGTGCCGGGGCGCGATGCGCGGTATGATGAAAAACCGCTGGGGCCGGATCATCGGCATTACCTCGGTCGTCGGCGTGACGGGCAATCCGGGCCAGGCAAACTACGCGGCGTCGAAAGCCGGCATGATCGGCTTTTCCAAGGCGTTGGCGCAGGAAGTCGCCTCGCGCGGCGTGACGGTGAACTGCGTGGCGCCGGGCTTCATCGCATCGCCGATGACCGATGCGCTCAACGAGGATCAGAAATCGGCCATTCTGGGCCGCATTCCGGCCGGTGATCTCGGCAAGGGCTCCGACATTGCGGCGGCGTGTGTGTATCTCGCCAGCGAGGAAGCCGGCTACGTCACAGGCCAGACATTGCACGTCAATGGCGGCATGGCCATGATCTGACGCGCCAGGTGAGTCGCGTCTCGCGGGGGGCGCGTCTTCGCGCTGGCATCAAGCCGCTCAGGTTGCTAGCCTTGTCTCGAGGGGCGTGTTATCAGCCGCAGCCTTAACGGGCCTCGCGCACTCGCGCAGGTCCTGTCCAGTCAGGGGGCACAAGGGGTCGAACGGCCTCGCCCGGAAATTTAGATAAAGGGTCCGTCATGTCTGACGTTTTTGATCGCGTTAAGAAGATCGTCATCGAGCACCTCGACGTTGAAGAAGACAAAGTCACCGAAAAAGCCTCCTTCATCGATGATCTCGGCGCGGACTCGCTGGATAATGTCGAGCTGGTCATGGCGTTCGAGGAAGAGTTCGACATCGAAATCCCCGATGACGCGGCCGAGCACATCCAGACCGTGGGTGACGCGGTGAAGTTCATCTCCGAAAAAGTCGGCTAGGCCGGTTCCCGGACGATGTCCAAGCGTCGTGTAGTCGTCACCGGTCTCGGCATCGTTTCCCCGCTCGGATGCGGGCTGGAACATGTCTGGGCAAGACTTCTCGCAGGAGAATCCGGGCTTGCCCGGGTTACCCATTTCGAGACGGAGGATCTGCCCTGCCAGATTGCAGGTGTGATCCCCCGGGTGGATGGCCGCAATGAGGGCGGGCCAGACGTGGCCGGATCGTTCGATCCGGACGCGGTAATGCCCGCCCGCGACGCCAAGCGTATCGACGATTTCATCCTTTACGGCATTGCCGCCGCTGACGAGGCCATCGTGCACTCGGGCTGGCAGCCGAAAGATGAGGCGGCGCGCGAACGCGCCGGTGTCCTGATCGGTTCAGGCATTGGCGGCCTGCAGACGATGTATGATGCATCGATCACCCTGCACGAGCGTGGTCCGCGCAAGCTCTCTCCCTTCGTCATCCCGGCCATGCTGATCAATCTGGCGTCCGGCCAGGTGTCGATCCGGCACGGGCTGAAGGGTCCCAATCATTCGGTCGTCACGGCCTGCTCCACCGGCGCCCACGCCATCGGTGATGCGGCCCGCCTGATCGCCTATGGCGATGCGGACGTGATGGTGGCCGGCGGCGCCGAGAGCGCCATCACGCGGCTCGGCTTTGGCGGCTTCTGTGCTGCACGGGCCATGTCCACCGGGTTCAATGACAATCCCAAGGCCGCTTCGCGCCCCTACGACAAGGATCGTGACGGCTTCGTCATGGGCGAAGGCGCCGGGGTTGTGGTTCTTGAAGAATACGAGGCGGCAAAGGCCCGCGGCGCGATCATGTATGCCGAAGTCGTCGGCTATGGTCTTTCCGGCGACGCCTATCACATCACGGCACCGGCCGAGGATGGCGATGGCGGCTTCCGCTCGATGAGCGCAGCGCTGAAAAGCGCAGGCCTCACCCCTGCCGATATCGACTATGTCAACGCGCACGGCACCTCGACGCCAAAAGGTGACGAGATCGAGCTCAAAGCCGTCGAGCGGCTTCTCGGCTCGCACGCATCCAACGTCGTCATGTCATCGACCAAGTCGGCGACGGGCCATCTTCTGGGTGCAGCCGGCGCGATCGAGGCGATCTTCTCGATCCTGGCCATTCGCGACGGTATCTGTCCTCCGACGCTGAACCTCGACAATCCGTCGGTGGAAAGCCCGATCAATCTGGCGCCGCACAAGGCGGTGAAGAAGCCGGTGCGCGTGGCGCTGTCCAACTCGTTCGGCTTTGGCGGCACCAATGCCTCGGTCGTGCTCAAGGCTGTCGACTGACGCGCGCCAGAGCGGGCGAGAGGTCTGGTCGCAGTCATGAACCGGCAGAACACACCCGCCAGCCGAGACGTGAGCAAGGGGTTGGGGCCGTTGCGACTGATCATCATCACGATTTTCCTGCTTGGCGCGCTCGCCCTCCTCGGCGGCGCAGCGATCGTCGGCGGCTATGCCTGGCTCGGCTATCAGTTCACGGCGGAAGGCCCGCTCGAGGATGACACCGTCATCCTGCTGGAGCGTGGTTCCAGCGTGCGCGCAATCGCTTCGCGGCTTGAGGCGGAAGGCCTCATCACTGACGAACGGATATTCCTTGCGCGCCTGCGCATTGACGAAGAGCTGGGCCGGGAACGTGCGCCGATGCGGGCGGGCGAGTTTGCCATTCCGGCGCGCGCATCCATGGCAGAGATCTATGACATCCTCGCATTTGGCGATTTCATCCAGCACCCGGTGCGGGTGCCCGAAGGCCTGACCACGGCCATGATCGTGCGCATCGTCGAGGCGTCAGAGGTACTGACCGGCGAGATTGAGCGCGTGCCGCCTGAGGGCAGCCTGCTTCCCGACACCTATCTGGTGGACCGGGGCACGCCGCGTCAGGCCGTTCTGGACCGGATGGAGGCGGCTCAAGACCGGCTTCTTGACGCCTTGTGGGAAACGCGCGACCCCGATCTTCCCTTCACTACGCGCGAGGAGGCGGTGAACCTTGCCTCCATCGTGGAGAAGGAAACCGGCATCGCCCATGAGCGCCCGATGGTGGCCGGCGTGTTCGTGAACCGCTTGCGGCGCGGCATCCGCCTGCAAAGCGACCCGACCATCATCTACGGGATTACGGGCGGCGAACCGCTGGGGCGCGGCATACGCCGGTCGGAACTCGACGACACGACAAACCCCTACCACACCTATCATATTGACGGTCTGCCTCCGACGCCGATTGCCAATCCGGGCCGCGATGCGATTGCCGCCGTCCTCAATCCGCCGCCGACCGATTACCTTTTCTTCGTGGCAGATGGCACGGGCGGTCATGCCTTTGCCCGCACGCTGGCGGAGCACAACCGCAATGTGGCGCGCTGGCGCCAGATCGAACGCGAACGGGCGCGCTCCGGGGGTGGGCGGTGAGCGGTATCCTGTCCGGCATGACGGGCTTTGCCCGCGCCAGCGCGCCTGACGGAGCGTTGAGCGCCGAGGCCCGGTCGGTCAACGGGCGCGGCCTCGACATGCGCCTGCGCCTGCCGGATGCGTTCTCCCATCTTGAGGCGGAAGCGCGAGCGCGGATCAAATCCGCCTTCGAGCGCGGCTCGATCACCATCAATGTCTCACAGGAAAAGACGGCGTCCGGCGACGGCGCGCTCCACATTGACGAAGCGCGCCTGCGCCAGCTCGCGCTTGCGGGCCGGGACCTGGTGGAGCAGGGCGTTGTCGCGCCGGCGCGCCTTGACGGCCTGCTGGCGCTGCGCGGCGTGATCCTCAGCGAGGAGGCCGCGCCGGCTGGTGCCGACACGGAAGCCGCCGATGCGCAGTGCCTTGCCCTGCTCGATCAGGCGATTGGCGCGCTTCTGGCTGCCCGGCGTGATGAAGGCGCGCAGTTGAAGAGCGTGCTGGACAGCCAGATCAACGAAATCGAAGCCCTGAAAAAGCAGGCCGCCGCGCATCCGGCCGCCACGCCGGAGGCTATTCGCGACCGGCTGAAGCAGAAGATCGACGATCTGCTGCCCGGCGGGATCGACCCGGATCGTCTGGCGCAGGAAGCGGCCCTTCTGGCGGTAAAGGCCGATGTGCGCGAGGAGATCGACCGGCTCACCGGCCATGTCGAGGCGGCGCGGACGCTTCTGGCAGGTGGCTCGCCCTGCGGGCGCAAGCTCGATTTCCTGGCCCAGGAATTCAATCGCGAAGTGAATACGCTCTGCTCGAAATCGGCTGACCGTGGCCTGACGGAGATCGGCCTTGCCATGAAGCATGTGGTCGACCAGTTCCGCGAGCAGGTTCAGAATCTGGAGTAGTCTCATGCCTGTCGGATCGCTTTCAGGGCCGGTTTTCCGTGGCCAGCGGCGCGGCCTCATGCTGGTGCTGTCCAGCCCGTCGGGTGCAGGCAAGACAACGCTGTCGCGCCGCCTGATCGCGTCCAATCCCGATCTTGTGCTGTCGGTCTCGGCGACCACCCGTGCGCCGCGCCCCGGCGAGGTGGACGGGCAGGACTATATCTTCCTGACCGAGAAGGAGTTCGAGCGTCAGGCCGAAAACGACGAGTTCTACGAGTATGCGCGCGTGTTCGGGCACTATTACGGAACGCCCAAGCGCCCGGTCGAGGAAGCGCTGGAAGAGGGCCGGGATGTTGTCTTCGACGTGGACTGGCAGGGCGGACGTGCGCTCGCTGCCGGGGCGCCGCAGGACTGTGTGAAGGTGTTCATCCTGCCGCCCTCGCTGAACCTCCTTCGCGACCGCCTGACCAAGCGCGCGCAGGATTCGGCCGAGGTCATCAATGGCCGGATGGCCCGCGCCAAGGCCGAAATCGAGCATTGGGACGAATATGACTATGTCATCCTCAATGACGATTTCTCCGAGGCGCTGGAGCGGCTCTCGCTGATCCTGCACGCCGAACGCCTGCGCCGGGTGCGCCATCCCTGGCTTGAGGGCTTTGTCAGCGCATTGATGGACGAAGGTTAATCTGCCGGCAGCTTGCGGCGCCGGTCTGGCCGGGCCTAGTCTTTCCCCTCCTTGGACAGGAGGGCTGTTTTCATGAAATTCCTTGATTTCCTGACGCAGCGCGCGGCGATGGCCGCTGGCGCCGTCATGCTTGTGCTGGCCCCGCTATCGGGCGCAGCGCAGGCGCAATCTGTTCCCCGCTACGATGCGGAGGCGTTTTACGCCACGACCAGCTTCTCGCTGGGCAGCGCGTCAGGCCATGTTTTCAGTGCCGATGAGGGCCACCTCCTCATCAGCTCTGATGAGACAGGCGTCTTCAATGCCTATGCGCTGGACCCGGAGACCGGTGAGCGCACGGCGCTGACCGCCTCGGACAGCAATGCGATTTTCGCCGTCAGCTGGTTTCCGTCAGATGGCCGTGTGCTGGTCACCGCCGACGAGGGCGGCAACGAACTGAACCATGTCTATGTGCGCGAGCCGGACGGAAGCCTGCGCGACCTGACGCCGGGCGAGAACGTGAAGGCGAATTTTGCAGGCTGGTCGCAAGATGGCTCGCAATTCTGGATCATGACCAATGAGCGCGATCCTGCCGCCTTCGATCTCTATGCCTACAATACCGATGACTACGCCCGCACG
>NZ_JBQLZR010000314.1:0-2538 GCF_052168375.1 Glycocaulis sp. | reverse complement strand
CCGGAGACCAGCAGCAGAAGCCAGGGGAAGGCCAGCGGCTCCACAAGGCGCGGCGATAGCGCATGGCCTTCGAGATGGTTGACCGCGATCAGCGGCTTGCCTGAGCCCAGCGCCAGGCCCTTCGCTGTCATCAGGGCCGCCATGACCCCGCCGATAAGGCCCGGACCGGCCGTCGCCGCGATAGCGTCAAGTGCGTCAAAGGCGAGCCCCGCCTCGTCCATCACCTCTCGGCTGAGATGATCCATGCGTTCGGCATGGCTGCGCGCGGCAATCTCCGGCACGACCCCGCCAAACGGCGCATGCGCGCTGTTCTGGTTGATGACCCGTTCGGCCAGCACCTCTACCTGTCCATCGCCGTGCAGGCGGACAACTGCCGCCGCGCTGTCATCACAGCTCGATTCCAGACCCAGCACCGTCACCGGTGCGCCTGCTTGCATGGGTGTGTGTGAATGCGATAACGCCATACCCATCCGTTAGCGCCGCCCCGGCAGGCTGACAACTCACGGAGATCAGCTTTGGCCCCCACCCTGCCTGTCATGACAATTGCCACCCGCACCTCACCGCTTGCCATGGCGCAGGCCCGCATGGTGCAGGCGGGGCTGGCTCGCGCGCATGGGCCGCTCGATGCCGACGCGGCCTTTCCGATACTTGGCCTTGTTACCACTGGCGATCAGATCACCGACCGCGCCCTTCTCGAGGCCGGGGGCAAGGGGCTCTTCACCCGCGAGCTTGACCGTGCGCAACTGGATGGTGAGGCAGCCTTCGCCGTCCACTCGATGAAAGATGTCCCCACCCATCTGCCGGACGGGCTGGAGCTGGCCTGTGTGCTGGAACGCGAAGACCCGTCAGACATTCTGCTTATGGCCAGCGGCCCGGCCCGTCTGGAGGACCTGCCACACGGCGCCCTCGTTGGCACCGCCTCCTTGCGGCGTCAGGCCCAGGCCCTGCACGCCCGGCCTGATATCGAAATCACGCTTTTGCGGGGCAATGTCGGCACGCGCCTACAACGCCTCGCCGACGGACCGATCGTGGCAACCTTCCTGGCAAAGGCCGGGCTGAAGCGGCTGGGCCGTCCGGAAGCGAACGGGCAAGGGCTGGATTTTGCGCACTTCCTGCCCGCCCCGGCGCAAGGCGCTGTAGGCATCACGATACGCAAAGGCGACGAAGCCGCCCGGCGCGCGCTGGAACCGCTGAACCATCAGGAGACCGCGCTTGCAATAGCGGCTGAGCGCGGCGTGCTGGAAGCGCTCGATGGTTCCTGCCGCACGCCACTGGCGGCCCATGGCACTCTCACAGGCGGCACTCTCGACCTCACCGCCGAGGTGCTGCAACCCGATGGCAAGCAGCGCTGGCGGCTGCAATCCGCCCAGAGCGGCATCACCACGCTCATCGAGGCCCGCCAGTTCGGACTGGAGCTTGGCCGCAGCTTGCGCGCAGACGGCGGTGCAGCGCTCGAAGCGGTTCTTTCCGGCACCGGATCATGACCAGCCCGCCTGTCATCGTGACGCGCACCCAGCCGGGCAATACGCGAACGGTTCGGGCTGTCAGGGCGATGGGCCTGAAAGCGATTGCCTGCCCGGTCTCGCAAGTGGTGCGCACACGGGCCCGGATCGAACCGGGTCCCGCTGGCGCCATTGCCCTGACCAGCGCCAATGCGCTTCGTGCGCTCACCGAACCTGCGTCCTTGCTTCACCTGCCGGTTTTTACGGTCGGCGAGGGCACGGCCCGTGCCGCCCGCGAGGCAGGTTTTGCCAGCGTTACAAGTGCCGGAGGCGATGCTGAGGAGCTTGCGCGGCTGATTGCCGCAAGCCTGAGCGCCAGGACACCCGTCCTGCACCTGAGCGGTGAGGACCGGGCCGGTGATCTGGCGGGCATGCTGGAGGTGCTGGGCTATGCGGTGACGACCCGCACGGTCTACCGCACCCGTCTGGCACGCGGACTGACCACGCGGACCCGCACGCATCTCTCCGGAGATGACCCGGCAATCGTACTGATCCATTCTGCCCGCGGGGCTGAACGCTTCGTGACGCTTGTGGACGAAGCGCAACTCTCTGCCACGCTGGCGCGTCTGACCTTCATCGCCATTTCCGAACGCGCAGCCGTGCCGCTACACGCCAAGGGTTTGCGCGTTATCACTGCCACGCAACCCGGAGAGGAAAGCCTGCTTCACGCCTTGCGCGAACTGGCTAAGCCCGGCGGCGCACCCTAGAGTGCAAGGCGGCGCACGAGACACAAGCAACCGGACGATCATGACAGCCAACGCTTCCGATCCCAGCGCATCACGCAATGATGCCGAACCGATTGATGCCGAGTTCGAGCCGGCCAAGCCCGAAAAGCGCGCTTCTGGCGGCGGCAAGGCTCTGGCCCGTCTTGCCGCTATTGGGGTGATGCTGGGTCTGGCAGGCGCAATAGGGGGCGCAGCCGGCTGGTATGCTGCCAGTCTGAGCCCGCCTGCCTCGGACGGTGAGGCATCCCGCCTGGCCGAGCTGGAAAGCCAGCTTGCCGGTTTTGATGCCCGCCTGAACGCTGTGCAGGACA
>NZ_JBQLZR010000313.1:0-1805 GCF_052168375.1 Glycocaulis sp. | reverse complement strand
TCCACGCCCGGCTGGCTGCGGTCCAAACTCTGGCCGAAGGCGGGGGATTAGAGGTTCCACCCTCATGTTGATACGCGCTTTGCGCGCCTCATCCTGAGGGCGAACGTTAGTGAGCGTCTCGAAGGACGAGGGGCTTTTAAAGCCCGAACAGACCGCCCGGCAGCGCGCCGATCACAGCGCCCGTCATCAGCGTGGCCAATGTGCCGGAAATGAGCGCGCGCGGCGCGAGCGAGAGAATGTCCGCCCGGCGAGAGGGCGCAACTGCAATCAGCCCGCCGATCAGGATGCCTACGGATGAGAAATTGGCAAAGCCGCACACCGCATAGGTCATGATCAGGCGTGAGCGCGGCGAGAGGGCGTCGCCAGCACCGGCCAGCGCGTCATAGGCGAAAATCTCGTTCAGCGCGGTCTTCAGCCCCATGATGGAGCCGGCGGTCTGGGCCTCGGCCCACGGGATGCCGGCCAGCCAGACCAGTGGGGCAAAGAGCCAGCCAAGGACGCGTTCGACCGAAAGCGGCGCACCGTTGATCTCGCCGATGGCGGCCAGCGAGAAATTGATCAGCGCCACGATGGCGGTGAAGACCAGCAGCATCGCGATGATGTTGATGAACAGGCGCACACCGTCAGACACCCCGGTGGTCAGCGCATCCATGGAGGAGTGATAGAGGTTGACCGGGATCTTCTCCTTGCCGGCCTGTTCCTCGGTCTCGTCCTGCGGGTGCATCAGGCGGGCCAGCAGCACGGCGGCCGGAACCGAGATCAGCGAGGCGGTCAGGATATGGCCCGCTGCGTCGGCAACAATGCCGGAGAGCTGGCTGACATAGATCGCCATCACCGAGCCTGCGACGGTGGAGAAACCCACTGTCATAATGAGGAAGAGGTCAGACCGGCTCATCGTGGGCAGGCGCGGACGGATCAGCACCGGGCTTTCGGTCATCCCGAGGAAGATGTTGGCCGCCGCGCCAAGGCTCGCCGCGCCCGACAGGTTCAGGATGCGCCGGAACAGGAGCGCAAAGCCGCGCACGGCAAATTCCAGCACCCGCCAGCGCCAGAGCAGGGCGGAGACCGCCGACAGCACGATCACCATCGGCAAGGCCTGAAAGGCAAAGATGAAGGTGGAGGCGCTGGATTCCGGATTGAGGAGGAAGGGGCTTTCCCCGCCGCCGACATAGCCGAACACGAAGCTGGTGCCTTGCGTTGTCGCCGCCTGCAGCACTTCCACAACGCTGGTCAGCGAAGCGAGGAAGGCGCGCGTCGGTTCAAAGCTGTAGAGCGCAAAGGCGATGGCGAACTGCACGATGACAGCGCCCAGAATCAGAACCCAGGGCGGCATCTTGCGCGGACCGAGCGCCCAGGCGATGGCGACAAAGGCGAACACGCCAAGGAGGCTGCGCAATTGCAGGCCGAGATCTTCCATGTATTTCCCCCGCGGCACCCGGCCGTGATGCGTGAAAGCGCGGGTGCTAGCCCGCCTGTCTGACCCGCACAATAGGCAGGGTGCAGACAAAGGGGAAGCGCTTGCAGGCACGGGGGTGCACGCCTTATGTGGAAGCCATGAACGCTCCCGTCTGGTCACCCTGCATCAAGGTCTGTTTCGTCGATCCGCGCGAGGGCGTTTGCGTGGGCTGTTTTCGTACAATGGAAGAGCTTGGGCGCTGGACGAAGCTGAGCGATGCCGAGCGCGAGGCGGTCAAACCGCTGCTGGATGAGCGCCGCGCAGCCTATGAGGCAAAGGTGCGGTAGGAAACCTGTCTTTAGTTCCGCAACGCATCCGCGTTGCGATGTTCCGCGAAAAGTCGCGGGCG
>NZ_JBQLZR010000312.1:0-16353 GCF_052168375.1 Glycocaulis sp. | reverse complement strand
TTGCTCCTCGCGGTCGGCCTCGCTCCACGGTGTGCCCATACGGCGTGCGACTATCTCCGGATAGATATCGAGGAAAGCTTCTCCGACATCGCGGGTGAAGGCGAAGTCGGCGTCGTGATCGCCGGAATCGAGATGGTCGTAGAATATGCCGCCCACGCCGCGCGGCTCATTGCGGTGCTTCAGCCAGAAATACGTGTCGCACCAGGCCTTGAACTTCTCGAAATAGGCCGGGTCATGCGCGTCGCAGGCTTCGCGCGCCGCGTTGTGAAAATCGCGCGCATCCTCGAAGTCCTCGCGGCGCTGATAGTCCTGTGTCGGGTTCAGGTCCATGCCGCCGCCAAACCAGCTCACCGTGGTGGTGATGAAGCGCGTATTCATGTGAACGGCGGGCACATGCGGATTGCGCATGTGGGCGATCAGCGAAATGCCGGTAGCAAAGAAGCGCGGGTCTTCAGACGCGCCGCGCACATGCTTTGCAAATTCGGGTGAGAAGTTGCCGTAGACGGTCGAGCAGTGCACGCCGACCTTTTCAAACAGGCGCCCGCGCATCATGCCCATGACCCCGCCGCCGAGATCGTCCTGTCCCTCGCCGCGTTTCCAGGGTGTCAGTTCGAACCGGCCCGGCTCCCCGGGAAAGAGATCGTCTGGTGCTTCATCCTCCAGCGCCTCGAACGCGGCGCAGATCCGGTCACGCAGGCCTTCAAACCAGATGCGCGCCGCTTCACGCCGTTCTTGAAGCGTGCCGGCATCGATCGGTGTCAGGGGGGAGGGCGAGGACATGAATAACCCTTTTCAAGGTGTGGATATCTGGCAGCACAAAAGACATTTAACAGGGCCAAGGCAAGGGACGCAGTGCCGCAGGCTGGCATCACCCGTCAAGCGCGGCTAGGTTTCGGCGGCTGCTGGCGGGGGCAGCGCTCATCCGGCAAATAGTCCCGCTTGCTGACCTACGGAGCGCCCATGCTTCAGCCCGCCCATGATGATCCGCTTGCGGCACTATCCCGGGCCGTCGCGCGCGAGGACCTTCAAGGTGTATCGCACGCAGCGCGTGCGCTTCTGCGCTCGGGGGGGCGCCTTGGCTCTAGATGGAGCGAAGTTGCGGGCATCCTGAACGAGACCGGCGATGTGGCCTGCCTCATCGATGTCTGCAAGAAGCTGACAGAGGAAGTGCCCTCTGATCCGCAATCCTTCGTGTGGCTGGCGAGCGCCTACACACAGGGCGGCGCGCACCGCTCGGCACTGCAGACGCTTCAGCCTTTGCTGGCCGCTTCTCCGCGTGATCCTGGCCTGAACCGCCGCGTCGGCCGCATTCTTCTGGATATGGGCCTCAATAACGAGGCGCAGGTTCTTTTCAGAACGGCGCTCGGTGCCGACAGCCTCGATGCACTGGCGTGGGAGGGGCTCGCCAAGGCCCGGACTTTCACACGCGAGGATGATGATCTGGCCGCGCTCGAACAGGCCCGTGTGTCTGCCAACGAGGCTGTCAGTGCGCGTGACCGGGGCATTCTCTCCTACGCACTGGCCAAGGCGTATGATGATCTGGGCGAATACGAACTGGCAGCCCGGCGCGTGACGGAGGCAGCCGCCTTTTATCGGATGGCTGCACCGTTCAACATGGACCAGCACCGCGAAGGCGTGCGGCGTATCCTTGAGGTTTATGATGCGGGCTTTACCGGCGCCAACGAGGAGGCCGGCCTGATCGACAGCCGCCCGGTCTTCATCATGGCGCCGCCTGCCTGCGGGGCCAGCTGGCTCGCCGGCATCCTGTCCAGCGAAAACGATGTCGGTGCCTTGCAGCGCTCCAATGCGCTGTTCTGGATGAGCGCCTCACCGCTGGGAGACCAGACGCGAGACCATATCCAGGCGGCCCTGTCGGCCCCGCGCGAGGACAATGTTCTGACCGGGGTAGGTATGTCTTATCTCGGCTATGCGCGCGAATTGCTGGGCGATGTCCGGCGCTGGATCGACCCGACATCTCTGGGCGAGATGGCAGGCGGCGCGATCGGCCTGTGCCTGCCGGCGGCACGCTTTGTCCGCATACGCCGGGAACCGCTCGACCAGGCCTGGGCAATTTTGAAGACCCGCTTCCTGCGTGCCCGGTTCTGGACCTATCACCCTGACGACATCGCGCAGACCCTGGCCCTGCACAACCAGCTCATGGACCGCTGGGAAGCATTGTTCCCGGACCGTATCCTGAACGTCGCCTACGAAGACCTTGCCAATGACACCGAAAACGAGGTGAGGCGCATTGCATTCTTTGCCGGAGTGGATGCGGACGAGGCAGCCCGGGCCGCCGATGCCGCCCGTCCGCGCCTTCTGGCCGACCCTCCCGGCGTGCACGAACGCGCTGGCTCGCGCATCACGCCTGTGAGGGAAGCGCTGACCCGCGCCGGTTTTACGCTTTCCTGACGCCAGGCCTCAAGGGCGGCAATTCGCAAAGCAGCCCAGTCAGCGTCATGGCCGACCGTCTGACCGGTTCGGCGCTACGCTGCGCGCGGGCAAGGATCAGCGCGCCTTCAATCGTGCACAGGGCCAGCTCTGCCTGTTCGCGGGCCTGACCGGCATCGAGCCCATCTCCCACCAGCCTATCGGCAAGCGCGTCCTGCCAGCTTGTGAAAATCCCGGTGAGCGTCTCGGCAAGGCGCTGCGAGATGGCGGCCTGTTCCAGCGTCATGGTCGCGATGGGGCAGCCAATCTGGAACTCCGATTGCTCCAGCCAGCCTGCCAGCCGCCCGGTAAAGCGGACAATCAGTTCCGCCGTGCTGCGGCTTTCGCCGGCATCTTGGCGCAGTGTCTCGAGAAAGCGCTGCCCTGCGCGCAGTGCGGCGGCAATGGCGAGGCCTTCCTTGCCATCCGGGAAGTGGTGATAGAGCGAGCCTTTGGGGGCGCCAGCGACAGCCAGCACCTCATTCAGACCAGTTGCCGCATAGCCGCGTTCCTGGAACAGGCGCGCGGCGGCGCCGACCAGCCTGTCCCGTGTGGAAGCGTCCTCGCTCATGGCATTCCACTCCTGATTCGCACTGGCACCTTGCCAGACAGACTTTACAGACCGTTATACACGCTCATTATATAGACCAGTCGGTCTAATTGGAGGTGAAAATGCGGGACAATCAGCAATCAGGGCAGGGCAAGGGGGCAGCAGACGGAATTGCGGTATCTGGCGCCAGGCAGGACGGGGGAGCACGGCCCGCACCGCTTGTGGATGCCGAAACCTTTCGCCAGGTGATCCGCCATCAGCCTTTCACCCGCTGGACGGGGCTGGAGCTTGTCCGGGTCGGGTATGGCGAGGTCGAGACCCGCATGGCGCTGCGCAGCACCGACATGGTGCAGCATCACGGCTTCCTGCATGGCGGCCTCATTGCCTTTCTCGCCGACAATGTATGTGCCTATGCGGCCGCCACCGTGACGGGCGACGTGCTGACCGCGCAGGTGTCGGTGAACTATCTCTCGCCCGGCGTCGGCGAGGCCTTTATTGCAAGGGGGCATGTCGTGAAGGCCGGACGGCGACAGGTTGTCACCCGCGCCGACATACTTGCGGTGAAGGCAGGCGAGGAGAAACTTGTCGCCGTGGCCAGCGCTATCATCCTGCCTGCTGGCGACGCTGCACTGACACGTTTGCCGGACCCTTCGGCAGCCTGAGACGCTTTCACGCAGATAATCTGGTTGAAAAAAAGCACCCGGCATTCTAATCCCGCCGCACAGGAAAGCGTTGACGGGGCGGACGCTGCGGCGTTGAGACGCAAGGGCGAAACCGGACCGTCAGGCTAGATCACTGGGTAGTTCCCGTCTGTGCAGGGCCTTGCCGCCATGCGCAGACACACGCCATACAGGTGTGCAGCGTCACTACCCGCCGCCGTGAGAGAGGTCAGCGCGTGTCAGAAGCCACTGAAAATACCGGCGCACACGGCCAGGAGCCGAGCCGCCGCGATTTCATTTACATTGCCACCGGCGGTGCCCTTGCCGTGGGTGGTGCTTTCACCCTCTGGCCCTTCATCGACCAGATGAACCCGGCCGCCGACACGCTCGCGCTCGCCTCGACCGAGGTGAATATTGGCGAGCTGGAGGAAGGCCAGGAGATCACCGTGATCTACCGTGAGCGCCCGCACTTCGTGCGCCGGCGCACGGCGGCAGAGGTGGAAGCGGCCCGCAATGTCGACGTGGCGAGCCTTCCCGATGGTGATGCCCGCAATTTCAACCTGCCTTCGGGTTCGCCGGCGACCGACGATAACCGTTCGGGTCTGACGGCTGCGCTCGGCGAAGGCGTCGAGCTGGACGAGGCGCTGCGCGCCTCTTTCCTCGTTACCAGCGCGAACTGCACCCATCTGGGCTGCGTGCCGACCGAAGGTGCCGGTGACTACGGCGCCTGGTTCTGCCCGTGCCACGGCTCTCACTACGACACCTCGGGCCGTATCCGTCGCGGCCCGGCTCCGGAGAACCTCTCCGTGCCTGTGATGGCCTTCACTTCGGCCTCCGTGCTGCGTCTCGGCTAGGGGAAACAAGAACGATGAGCGGACCTTCGACTTACGAACCGAAAACCGGCTTTACCAAGTGGCTGGATGCGCGGCTGCCGGTCGTGCGCCTGGGCTGGGACTCCTTCGTGGACTTTCCCACGCCCCGCAACCTGAACTACTGGTATACGTTCGGCGGCATCCTCACCGTCTGCCTGATGATCCAGATCATCACCGGCATCGTGCTGGCCATGCACTACGTGCCGCATATCGACCATGCCTTTGCCAGCGTGCAGCGCATCGATCGTGATGTGAATTTCGGCTGGCTGGTGCGATCGATCCACGCGGTCGGCGCCTCGATGTTCTTCCTGGCCGTCTACATGCACATTTTCCGCGGGCTCTATTACGGCTCCTACAAGGCGCCTCGCGAGCTTTTGTGGATCCTCGGCGTTGTCATCTACCTTCTGATGATGGCCGCGGCCTTCCTGGGCTACGTCCTGCCGTGGGGCCAGATGTCCTACTGGGGCGCGATGGTGATCACAAACCTTCTGGGCGCCTTCCCGATTGTCGGCGGCCCGATCACCGAATGGCTTTGGGGCGGTTTCTCGGTCGGTAACGCAACGCTGAACCGCTTCTTCTCGCTGCACTACCTCATCCCGTTCCTGATTGCGGGCGTGGTGGGTCTGCACATCTGGGCGCTGCACGTTCCGGGCAACAACAACCCGACCGGCATCGAGGTGAAGTCGAACCGCGACACCTTGCCCTTCCACCCCTACTACACCTCGAAGGACGGCTTCGCGATCGTCCTCTTTCTGGTGATCTTCGCTTTCTTCGTCTTCTACTGGCCGGACGCGCTGGGCCACTCGGACAACTTCATTCCGGCTGACCCGCTGGTCACGCCCGCGCTGATTGTGCCGGAATGGTATCTCCTGCCCTTCTACGCGATCCTGCGCGCAGTGCCGGACAAGCTGGGCGGTGTGCTCCTGATGTTTGGTGCCATCGGCGTGCTGTTCATCCTGCCATGGCTGGACACCTCCAAGGTGCGCTCCATGCGCTACCGTCCGCTCGCCCGCTGGTTCTTCGGCTTCTTCGTCCTCTCCTGCCTGGGTCTTGGCTGGGCCGGCGCGGCGCTGCCCGATGATCCGGTTCCTGGTCTGGGCGCCATCGGCGTGGACTTCCTGATGATGGGCCGTGTCCTGACCGTCTATTACTTCGCCTACTTCCTCGTGATCCTGCCCATTCTGGGCTTCGTGGAGAAACCGTCCGAACGGCCGGCCTCCATCGAGGAATCGGTTCTGGGCGATACATCACGTTCCGCGCCTGCCGCGGTTCCGGCCGAATAGGAGTGAATGGAACAATGCGTGTGATCCGCACCCTCTTCATTGCCGCAACCGGCGCGCTTGCAGCCGTCGGCCTTGCCTCGGCAGCCGGTGAGTACCGCAAGCCGGAAGACTATCGCTTCTCGTTCGAAGGGCCGTTCAGCACGTTTGACCGTGCCGCGGTCCAGCGGGGCTTCTATGTCTTCAATCAGGTCTGCGCGGCCTGCCACAGCATGGAGCACCTGGCCTTCCGTCACCTCGGCCAGCCCGGCGGCCCGTTCCATGACCCGGATTACCCCAACCCGAACGACAACCCTGTCGTGCGCGCGATTGCAGCCGAGTACATCATTCAGGACGGTCCCGATGATATCGGTGACATGTTCGAGCGTCCGGGCCGTCCGGCTGACCGCTTCCCGTCCCCCTACGCCAACGAGGCGCAGGGCCGTGCGGCGAATAACGGCGCCTATCCGCCGGACCTCTCGGTGATCACCCGTGCCCGTCACTACGGCGCGCCTTATGTGCGCTCGCTGATGATGGGTTACGGCGAAGAGCCGCCAGAGGGCGTCACCGTGGGGGCAGGGCTGTACTACAACCCCTACTTCCCCGGCGGGCTCATTGCGATGCCGCCGCAACTACAGGACGGCTTGCTGACCTATAATGACGGCACCGAGGCAACGGTGGAACAGATGGCCACGGACGTGACCGAATTCCTCGCCTGGGCGTCCGATCCGCACATGGAACAGCGCAAGAGCCTCGGCCTCATGGTGCTGATCTATCTTGTGATCCTCTGCGGCCTTCTGTTTGCGACCTATCGCCAGATCTGGTCGAAGGTGGCTCACTAGGCAGTTGCACGCCGGGGTGCTCCTCATGCACCCTTGCAATCGGCTTGAACGGGCCGTCCCGATGCCGGGACGGCCCGTTTGTCATCAGGGATGGAAGCGTTCGGGGGCAGGCATGAAGAAAGACCCTATCGAGGTCGCAGCCTATGATCCGCAATGGGCGGAGGAAGGCCTGCAGTACGCCGAAGCGGTTGCCGCCGCACTCGGCCCCCTTGCGCTGCGGGTCGATCATGTCGGTTCGACGGCCGTGCCCGGTCTTGCGGCCAAGAATGTGATCGACATCCAGGCTCTGGTCCTGCGCCTTGAGGATGACGGCATCATCCCGGCCATGATCTCGGCCGGCTATCGTTTCCGCGATGCCAACACCTATGACCCGCCACACCCTGAAAGCCCGCCTGCGCTTGGCGATGATGACTGGCGCAAACTCTATTTCCGGGAAGCAAAGGGCGGCCGGCGCCTCCACATCCATGTCCGCCGCAATGGCGCGGCGGCGGCGCGCAATGCGCTGCTCCTTCGCGATTTCCTGCGCGATGACGCGCCGATGCGCCGTGATTACAGTGATTTCAAGATGGCGCTGGCGGCCAAGACGCGGAAAGATCGCGACGCCTACCAGACCATCAAGCGGCCCTTCATCGCGATCAGCCTGAGGGCGGCAGAGAGCTGGGCGGAACTGACCCGCTGGGTGCCCGGAGCGCCCGATGCATACTGGAGGAGTGCCGAGTAATGACACGCTGGGTTCTGGGCATTATCGGCGGATCGGGCCTCTACCAGCTTGCGGGCCTGGAGAACGTCACCCACCAGACAGTCGAGACCCCGTGGGGATCGCCCTCCGGGCAGCTCGTCCGCGGCCAGCTCAACGGCGTTGACCTGGTCTTTCTGGCCCGCCACGGCAAGGGTCACAGCCTGTCGCCCAGTGCCATCAACTACCGCGCCAATATTCACGCTCTCAAACGCGCAGGTGTGACCGACATCCTGTCGCTTTCGGCCTGTGGCTCGATGCGCGAGGAGCTGGCCCCGGGCAGCTTCGTGATTGTCGACCAGTATGTCGACCGCACCTTTGCCCGCGAGAAGAGCTTTTTCGGACCGGGCTGCGTCGCCCATGTGCCGATGGCTGATCCCGTCTGCAAGCGGCTCTCGGCGATGGCCGCCGAGGCGGCGCGCGAGGCCGGTGTCGAGACGGTGGTCGAGGGCGGAACCTATCTCGCCATGGAAGGCCCGCAATTCTCCACCCGCGCTGAAAGCCGTCTCTACCGTGAGTGGGGCATGGACGTGATCGGCATGACCAACATGCCCGAAGCCAAGCTGGCGCGTGAAGCGGAACTTCCCTATGCCAGCGTCTGCATGGTCACCGACTATGACTGCTGGCGCGAGGCAGATTCCGATGTCGACATCAACGACATCCTGAAAGTGATGGGCGAAAACACGGGCCGAGCCCATGACCTCATCGCGGCTCTGACACGCACCATGGCTGCGTCGGATCGTACGCCGGACCCGGCCGGCATCGGTACGGTGCTGGATCACGCCATCATAACCGCGCCCGCCCATCGTGATCCGGAGCTTGTCGCCCGGCTTTCCACGATTGCGGGCCGTGTTCTGTCACGGAACTGACGCCAGATAAATCAGGATCTTGGTCAAGTTATCCACAGCCTTGCGTGCCGCACGGCGGATTTCGGCTGCAAAAAATTCACAAAACTTCACCCTTTTGCAGCCCTGACGAGCGCCGTATGGTGCAAAAAATCAATATATAACAATACATTGTGAATGAACCAGCCTCGTTTTCGGACACACTTTTCATCCGCATCCGGATGTATTACAGTAATATGACTGGCAGGTGACGCTTATGTGTCATCTGTCTCTCGTGGACGGCATCTCCGTCCTTCGCCGCGTGAGGTTCCGGTGCGTCCGGGCCGGGGCGCGGCCAAGCCTCCCGGGAGGAAAAAATGAAACTGAAAGGGATTTTCGCCGCCGCTGGTGCCGCCATGATGATGACGGCCGCTTCGGCGATTGCGCAGCAGGCTGCCGACGTTCCGGTGTTCGAGTTCAACGTCGAGCGCGTCGCGCTGCTGGACGACACCAACACCCATGCCATCTATGAGCGTCTCGTCACTGAAGCGGGCGCCTATTGCAACACAGTGGTTCCGGCCGCATCGGTCGAGTTCCCCGTCTGCATCGAAACCATGGTCACCCATGTGGTGGGCGAGCTGGAGCACGCGCCACTGACGCGCCTTCACGAGGCGCGCCTGCAATCGCGCCAGCAGCCGCAGCAGGCCGTTGCGTTTAGCGCAGGCTAAGCACAGGCCACGCCTTGACGACCCCGGTGCCTGACAGGATTGTCTCCGTTCCTGTCCGGCGCCGGGGGTTTTCATGGACGCAATCAAGGCGGCAATCCGCACCATTCCTGACTACCCGAAGCCCGGCATCATGTTCCGCGATGTCACGACGCTTCTGGGCAATGCGCGCGCATTCCGCGCTGCGATAGACGCCATGCTCGCTCCTTATGCCGGCACCAAGATAGACAAGGTCGCAGGTATCGAGGCGCGCGGCTTCATTCTGGGCGGCGCCATCGCTCACCAGCTTTCCATCGGCTTTGTGCCCATCCGCAAGAAGGGCAAGCTGCCGTTCGACACCCTGACCCAGAGCTATCAGCTTGAATACGGGACGGATGAAATGGAGATGCACACCGACGCGGTTTCGTCCGGCGAGCGTATCCTTCTGGTCGATGATCTCATTGCAACGGGCGGCACTGCTGAAGCTGCCATCGCCCTTCTGCGCCGCGCAGGCGCAATCGTGGAGGGTGCGTCCTTCGTCGTCGATCTGCCAGAACTGGGCGGCGCAGACCGCATACGCGGCCTCAACGTGCCGGTTACGGCCTTGGTAGCGTTTGAGGGCCATTAGGGACTAGTCTCCTTCCCCGGAGGCGCCTCGCGCGTCGTTCAAGGGGGAGCAGACACATGTTCATCGGACATTACGGGCCGGCCTTCGCCGCGCCTGCTCTCGTTCGCAGCGTTCCGCTCTGGGCTGCATTCCTGTCCGTGCAATTCATCGATGTGGTGTGGAGTATCCTGATCCTCGCCGGGATCGAGCAGGTTCGCATCGTGCCAGGCTTCACGCAGATGAGCCCGCTCGATCTCTACCATATGCCCTGGTCGCATTCCCTCCCCGGCGCTCTGGTCCTCTCGGTTGTGGCCGGTAGCCTCTACTGGCTGTTCGCAAGGACTGATCGCGTTGCCGGCGCCCTGCTCATCGCAGCCTTGTGCTTTTCCCACTGGCTGGGTGACCTGATCGTGCATGTACCCGATCTGGCGCTCTGGCCGGGCGGACCCATGGTAGGCTTCGGCCTCTGGAACAATCTTCCCGCAGCGCTGGCACTGGAAGCAGGCCTCGTTTTGGCAGGCCTCATCGTCTACCTGCGCGTGACACGGGCGAAAGGCCTTGCGGGACGCATCGCCCCGTACGCGCTGGCAGGTTTCCTTCTGGCGCTGGAGGCGATCCACCTTACCGGTGAACCGCCCGCCAGTGCTCAGGAGATGGCTGTGATCAGCCTGGCGGCCTTCCTTGTCCTCGCCGGACTGGCCGCCATCGCCGACCGGACGCGCGAGGCGCGCGCCTAGGGATTGCCGGCCGCAACGAACTCGCGGACATCGCGGGCCAGTTGCTCGATGGACGGGTGATGCAGGTACATCATGTGCCCGGCCTCGTAATAGGTCAGCGTTACGCGGCTCTGGTCATAGGCACGCTGGTTGAACGTCATCTCCGTGCCGAAGAAGGGCGTGGCGAGATCATAGATGCCATTCGTCGCGAGGACGCGCAGGTCCGAGTTCTGGCGCATGGCGCGTTCCAGCCACAGGGACGTGTTCAGGTAGGAGTTGTTTCCGCCCGCTTCGCCCGCATTCCAGTTCCAGTCACGCACTCCGCCAAGCGTCACGTAAGGATCGGTAATGGTGACGCCGAGATTGCGGGTGTAGTGGTCACGCATGGCAGCCGTATAGCCCGCCGCAATGCCATAGCCGGACGGGTCGCCTTCAGGGTTTTCCCGCAGGGAATCCGGTTCAAGGCCTGCGAAGCGCGAGTCGAAACGGCCGACACTTCGGCCCTGGTCGCGCAGGATCTCGGTGCGGAAGCGGTTCAGCGGAATGCGCAGGTTCGACGAGCGGATATAGCTTTCCGAAAGCCCGGTCAGTTCCGCCATCCGCACAACCGTGGCGTTGAAGCGTTCCTCGTCCACGTCATGGCCGCGCAGCAGGGTGGGGAGGAAGTCGTCGGTCGCAAAATCCCGCGCATCACGCAAGAAGGCGTTGAAGTCATTGCTCCAGGCTGAGCGGTCAACGCGGTTGTGATACCAGGCAGTTGCCGCATAGCCGGGCAGAAGCCCGGTCAGGCCCAGCGGGCTTTCCGGCCGGGCGTTGGCCATTTCCATGATTACCGAGATCAGGACCACGCCGTTGAATGCGACATTGTTCCAGCCCAGCTCGAACTCGTTCATCAACGCGCCGATACGCGTCGTGCCATAGCTCTCGCCCATCAGATAGCGCGGCGAGTTCCAGCGCTGGTTCTCGGTCAGCCAGATGCGGATGAACTGGCCAAGCGAACGGGCATCCTCGTTCACGCCCCAGAAGGTGGAGGGGTCGGTTTCGCCCAGCGCCCGGCTGAAGCCCGTGCCCACCGGATCGATGAAGACAAGGTCAGCCTGGTCGAGAAGCGTGTGCGGATTGGCTTGCAGGTCATAGGGTGCAGCGCCGTCATCTTCGGCCTCGGAAGGCAGGACCAGGTGCACAGGGCCGAACACGCCCATATGCAGCCAGAGCGAAGCCGAGCCCGGCCCGCCATTGAAGATGAAGGCGACAGGGCGCTGGCGCGGATCGGATACGCCTTCGCGGATATAGCTGGTGGAGAAGATGGCCGCTGTCGCCGTGCCATTCTCGTCGCGCAGGAAGGTTTCCCCGGCGACAGCGCGATAGCGCACGCGCTGTCCATTGGCGGTCACCTCGCCGCGGCTCTCGAACACGCGCGGCTCGCGCGGATCGTTCGCGGTGTCGGGTGCCTGGGCGGCCACGCTGGCCACGCCCAGTACAAGGGCGGCAAGCCCGCCTGCAAGTGTTCTGATCATGATGTCTCCCCGCTTCGGCTTTTTGCCGGTTTGATGTTGCAGCGAACGCTAACGCGCGAGGCCAAGGCGTCAATCTTGCTGAGCGTTCACAATTGCGTGGCTGGCTGCAGAGCCCTAGAAGCAGGCCCCATGAATTATCGTCATGCGTTTCATGCAGGCAATTTTGCCGACGTGCTCAAACACGCCGTGCTGGCGCTGTGCCTTGAGCATTACAAGCGCAAGGACAAGCCCTTTGCGGTGATCGATACCCATGCCGGTATCGGCGCCTACGACCTGACCAGTGATGCCGCCCGGCGCAGCCCCGAATGGCAGGCAGGGATTGGCCGGGTCATGGACGCTGAACGCCCTGGCGATGTGGCGCGCGTGCTTGCGCCCTTGCTGCGCGTTATCGAGGCCATGAATGAGGCCGGTACGCTGCAAGCCTATCCCGGCTCGCCGGAGGTTTCGGCCCGCCTGATCCGGTCCCATGACCGGGTGCATTTGTGCGAACTGCACGAGTCCGACGCGCGCACGCTCGACAGGCGCTACGCGCTCAACGCCAGAGTGAAGGTGGAGCAGCGCGACGGCTACAAGGCGCTGAAAACCCTGCTGCCGCCGCGCGAGAAGCGGGGCCTCGTCCTCATTGATCCGCCTTTTGAGGGGCGGGACGAATTTGTCCGCCTCGCGGAAGCCGCCATGCGCGGCCTTGAACGCTGGCCGACAGGAACTTTTGTCTTCTGGCGCCCGATGAAGGACCTCTGGTCACTCGACCGGTTTGACGAGGGGCTGGCCGAATGGCTGGTCACGGAACGCGATATCGAGCCGGAAGCCATCCTTCGTGCGGACATGTGGGTCAGGGACCTCGAGAGCGAAGGCAAGCTGGCCGGCGCGGGCCTTGTCATCATCAATCCGCCTCACACGCTCGAAGCCGATCTTCTCGTCCTGATGCCGTGGCTGTGCGATGTGCTCCGGCAAGGCGAGGGCGCGGGCTGGCGCCTCGATGGCATCGTCACGCCGGAAATGGCAGCGGCCTGGGCAGAGTGAAGCAGACTAGCCGAGACCCCTGGCCGTGAAGACGCTGTCATCGGCGCGTCTCGGCACGATGATTTCTATGAAGTGAGTCGCGTAGCGGCGCAGGAAGTGCTCGCCGCCTTCCGGTGTCAGGCTGCGCAGCGGGATCAGTCCCGATCCCATGGCACTGCGCCGGTCAAAATAGCTGATCAGCTTTCCCGGTCCCGGTGCGCTGATGCCGGCGGCCAGCAAGGGCAGGCGGGCCGGTGTCAGTGCCGATTTCAGCCCGCCCTGCCGCATCAGCTCGCGCCGGTCGATATGAAAGACGCGGCGGGACGGATCGCGCCGGTTCACATGCACCTTTTTCAGGACATGGCGCAGCGCGTATTCCTCTGGCCGGGAAAGCGAGCTGCCAAGCCCGGCCGCCAACTCCGTCTCCGTCGGCGCGGTCAGCCAGATGAAATAATCATCGACCGGCAGGCCCGTATCATCGCGCACCGAAAATACCAGCTGGTAATGCTCGTTGAAGGCGTCGGGCAAGGGCGGCTCGTCGGTATCAAGCCCGGCGCGCTCGCCTGCGGCGTCCGGCTGGACCAGCGTGCGGGTCCGGGCATTGAGCGCGCTCCAGTCAGCGCGAACCTCAGCGTATCCGGTTGCGTCATCGACCCACAGGGCTTGCAGGATCATGCGCCCGAGCCGGCCAGCGCCGCGCTCGCCCGTATCGGCGGGTTCGGTAATGTTGAGATGGTGGCGGTCGGGCAGCACGGCGAAAGGCGTGGTTTCCGGCCCGCGCCGGGTCCAGACGCGCCGCTCGGGCAGCCCATCCTCGCTTTGCCGGGTGAAATCCACAGTCAGCCCTTGCGCATCGAGATTGGTGCTCGCCACCCGAACCGTGCCGTCCCATGCATCTTCGCCCAGAATGCCCATGGGCCGCACGACATCGAGCCCGGTCATGACGAAGGGGCGGGTGCCGTCCGCACTGTAGGGGCTCGCCGTTTCGCCATCGCGCGATAGTCGGTCACTCAGCGTGAGCTCTTCCTGGAAGCGCGCGCCGTGTTCCAGTGCATGCAGGAACTCCGCGCCCGTCTCGAACCCGTTGCCGAACCCCTTGAACAGGCGGGCGAGGGCCGAGCGCCCCATCACGGCCAGCGGCGAGCCGAAATTGGCCGGTGCCAGCAAAAGCAGATTGTCCACCGGAGCGCCGCCGCGCGGAAAGGCCTGCGTGAGCCATTGACGCACGACCAGAGCGCCCGTCGAATGGGCGGCGATGTGAAAGCGTTCGCCCAGACGGCCATCGCCCTGCATCTCGCGCACGACCTCGCCCAGCCGTCTGGCGCTGTCTTCAGGGCGTACCTCGTCGGCCATGGACGGGTAGCCACCCAGCCAGACATTTTCGACCTTGAAGCCGTTGCGCGAAAGGAAGCCTGCCAGCGGGCGCAGCGAGGTGTCCCGGGCGCTCCAGCCATGAACGGTCAGGACGTGGCGTGTCGGCATTGCGGGTCTCCGTTGAGGTGAACCCGCCAAGAGTATGCCCGAACGCCGGGGCGTCGGACAGTCAGATCAGGCTTCGCCCGTTTCGGGGCCGGTATCGCCCGTCCCGAAAAGCCTGCCCTTCTCGGTGATGAGGACGATCACGAGGGCGACAGCGCCGAGCCCCGCCATGCCTGCCAGAAGCGGGACAACTGATCCGTTGAAGGACTGGCCGATGGCCGATCCCAGGATCGCGCCGCCGATCGCGGTAACCGAACCATAGAGGGCCGATGTCGTGCCCGCCCGCTTGCCCGCTGGCTCCAGCACGAGCGCTGAGAAGTTGGCACCCATCATTCCGAACAGCATCATGCCAAGCGTCAGGAGCGGGTAGAACACCCAGAAGGGTGGCTCGCCGGCCATCGCGTAGAGTGTGTGGCCGACATTGATCAGCGTGAAGGCGATGATCGCGGCGTGAGAGATACGGCGCATGCCGTGGCGCTGCACGATGCGGGCATTGATGATGTTGGAAATCGCCAGACCTCCGGCGATGCCGGCAAAGGCAAGCGCAAACCAGGCCTCCAGCCCGTAAAGCTCCGCCATGACCTGCTCGGCCGTCGCGATGAAGGCGAACAGGCCACCAAAGATGAAGCCTGCTGCCAGCATGTAGCCGAGTGTGATCCGGTTGCTGGCCGCCAGCCAGTAATTGCGTGCCGCCGATCCGATCCGCACCGGAATCCGGTTCTCCGCGCTCAACGTCTCGGGCAGGCGCAGCAGCATCCAGGCCCAGAGCAGTCCCCCGCCTGTCAGCAGTGCAGCAAAGATCCAGCGCCAGTCGGCGACAAAGAGGATGAGCTGGCCCAGGCCCGGCGCCAGTATGGGTGCAGCCATGAAGAAGGTCATGGCGATGGAGATGATCTGCGCCATGCGCCGTCCGGAGACGAGGTCACGCACCACGGCGGTGGCGATCACGCGTGTACCGGCTGCCGCTGCGCCTTGCAGGGCGCGCGCTGCCAGCATCCAGCCGAACTCCGGCGCGGCAAGGCAGAGCAGCGTCGCCAGCGAGTAGGCGCCCAGTGATACCAGCAGCACGGTGCGCCGGCCCAGCGCATCGGCAAGCGGCCCGTAGAAAATCTGCGCGATCCCGAAGCCGAAGACATAGGCTGTGATCACCAGCTGGCGTTCATTGCCGGCTGCGCCGAATGCCTCGCCGATATCGGGCAAGGCCGGAAGCATGATGTCGATCGACAGCGCATTCAGCGCCATCAGGGCGCTTGTCATGGCGATAAGCTCGGTCAGGCCCAGCGTCGGGCGCTTCGGATCGGGAGAGGAAAGGGCCAAGAGCTTTGTCCGAGAGGTTCTGGCGGACGCAAAAAAATCGCGCCCGGTCCGGTCTAGTTAGGCCCTAAGGCAGGCGGCGTCGACCAGCCTAGCTGCCAAGCGCGCCAAACACGTCGCGTGTCAGGCGCGGATCGAAGTGCTGACCGCCATCCACACAGACGATCTGGCCCGATACGGACGGTGTTGCGAGGAACCAGCGCAAGGTGCGCACCAGGTCGTCCGGCGTCGGCCCGCGCTGAAGCGGATTGTCATTGTGCAGTTTCTGGAACGCCGCCTCGTCGTGATACGGGCTTGGCAGGGTCAGGCCGGGCGCGACGGCATTGACGCGGATCTTCGGCGCCAGCGCGCGTGCCAGCATGTCCGTGACCGCTTTCAGGCCCACCTTCGATATCGTGTAGGAGTAGAAATCGGCGTTGATATTGAAGAGCTTGTAATCGAGCACATTGAAGATCATCGCCCCGTCAGGCGCCTGCGCGGCGAATGCCTTGGACAGGAGAACGGGCGCCAGCGTGTTGGCCTCCATATGCCGTCTAAAGCTGTCTGCGCTCACGCTTTCCACGCTGTCGTCTTCAAAGATGGAGGCAGAGTTGACCAGCAGGCTGACCGGCCCCATGGCCTTTGTAACGGCGGCCATCAGCCCTTCCGCGCTGGAGGCATCGGAAAAATCGGCGCTGAAAACGCCTGCCTTCACGCCTTTTCCACGCAGGATTTCGGCGAGCGCTTCAGCCTCGGTGCGCGAGTGATTGCAGTGAATGGCGATGTCATGTCCGTCGGCACCCAGCGCCTCCCAGAAGGCGCGCCCGAGGCGCTTCGCGCCGCCGGTAACAAGTGCGGTATGGGTG
>NZ_JBQLZR010000311.1:0-9532 GCF_052168375.1 Glycocaulis sp. | reverse complement strand
TGTGCGGCATTGGGCCCGTCCCCGCAATCGCCGATCTCGCGATTGGCCTCGCCCGATGACAGGCACAGCACTTCGGCAATAACCGCGCCCACCGGACCTTCCAGCCGATCAATGCGGAAGTTTTCCGGCTCAAAGCCGGTCTGTGCCCGCGCGGCGATCTCGGCAAAGGTCGGCGGGCGGCGCACCACGAAGGCTTCGCTTTCCTCTTCGGGCTGGATGGTATCAACCGGCCGGTCGGGTGCGATGACGCCGGCCGCGCGCGCCGGCGTCCGGCGGCCAGGTGTAGTCTCACCCTCGCGTGCAGGGCTTTCCTGTGCGGGCAGGGTGCCGTCCGGCGAAACGGGGAGCGTCTCTGCCTCGTCTGCCGCTACCTCGTCTGGCGCTGGCTCGGCGGCAGGTTCTTCAGCCTGGTCGTCCTCGGGTTCGGGAGCATCGACAGGTTCCGGCTCGTCCTGCGGTTCGGCGTTGGCTTCGTTGTCCGCGTCAATCCGCTGGCCGCCAGTGTCGCCGCCAGCATCATCGCCATTGCCGCCTTGTGTCTGCGCGCCCTGCACCCGGTCAGCCAGCAGAGGTGCATTCAGCGGCAGATCGCTCTCCGCATTGACGGCGCTGACGGTAAAGAAGCGCACCTCCACACCCCTGCCGGTATCGACGAAGCGATCCAGCGTTTCTGGCGGCAACAGGGCAAGAGCGGAGATTGCGGCGATATGGAGCGCGGCGGCAACGCCATAAGCGCCCAGCCGCAAGCGGCTGAACGGCGGCGGCGATACACGCGAGAAGGCCGGTCCACGAACGCTCACAACATGGAGACATGGCGGCTGGCAGGCCGGCGTTCAAATTAATTCGGCAGCCAGGAAAGGCGCAGGCACTCAGCGTTCCGTAGAAGCCTGTGCGGTGTCGGCGAGGAACAGGCCCTCGGTATCGCTGCCGAGCATGCCGGACGCGTGGGCGAGGGCGAGGCAGGCGCCGAACATCACAACCGCGATGAGAAGCGCGCCCACATTGATCTGACGTCCCGGGCGGTCGTTACAAGCAGAAAAATCAGCCATCGTCCCCTCCTTGCCGTTCAGCGGGATCGCGCCCTTGCTGGACTGATCCGGTGAATGCCAGATGAACAGAATTGTTACGCTTCACGGCCCGATAAGGTTCAAATTCCGGCGAACTCAAGGTCAATTACGGCAAGAAGGTGGCACCGGATCATCGCTGCGCTGCAACACGTATTGCGGTTCACGGTAAACGAACGGTAGGTTCTGACCGCCATCAGCGCCCGTTTCAGGAGAGCCCATGTCCACCCCGTTTCACGTCTCCAGCGCCCTGTCGCGTGTCCAGCCCTCAGCTACGCTTGCTGCAACGCAAAAGGCGCGCGAGCTGAAGGCGCAGGGCATTGACGTGATTTCGCTGGGTGCGGGCGAACCCGATTTCGACACGCCCGATCATATCAAGGAGGCCGCTATTGCGGCCCTGCGGCGCGGCGAGACGAAATACACGGCGGTCGATGGCATCCCGGAGCTGAAAGACGCGATCTGCGCCAAGTTCCGCCGTGACAACGCTCTGGAGTACAAGCCCTCGCAGGTGAACGTCTCGCCCGGCGGCAAGCCGGTCATCTACAACGCCTTCCTGGCAACGCTGAACCCTGGTGACGAGGTGATCATCCCGGCGCCCTACTGGGTCAGCTATCCCGACATGGCGCTACTGTGCGGCGGGGTGCCGGTGTTTGCAGAGGCGCGCGCCGAGGATGGCTACCGGCTGAAGCCCGAAGCCCTTGAGGCCGCGATCACGCCGCGCACGCGCTGGCTGGTGCTGAACTCGCCGTCCAACCCCACGGGCGCCGCCTATTCGGCTGCGGACCTGAAGGCGCTGGCAGACGTGCTGGAGCGCCATCCCCATGTCTGGATCCTTACCGACGACATGTATGAGCATCTCGTCTATGACGGGTTCGAGTTCGCCACCATCGCGGCTGTTGCGCCTTCGCTCTATGACCGCACGCTGACCATGAATGGCGTGTCGAAATCCTATGCCATGACCGGCTGGCGGATTGGCTATGCAGCCGGGCCGGAAGCCCTCATCAAGGCGATGGCCAAGGTGATGTCGCAGACCACCTCCAATCCGTGTTCGATCAGCCAGTGGGCGTCTGTCGCAGCGCTCAATGGCGAGCATGAGTTCCTGAAGCCGCGCAACGAAGCCTTCGTGCGCCGCCGCGATCTGGTCCTGCGCCATATCGAGGCTAGCGAAGGGCTCTCGGCCACGAAGCCGGAAGGGGCCTTCTACGTCTTCCCGCAATGCGAAGGACTCATCGGAAAAACCACTGGCAAGGGCAAGGCGCTGCGCACGGATGGTGATGTCTGCGACGCTCTGCTGGAAGAGGCCCATGTGGCCGTGGTTCCGGGCACGGCCTTTGGCTCTGGTCCGGCCTTCCGGATCTCCTACGCCACCTCCGATTCCATCCTGGAAGAAGCGGGAACGCGCATTGCGGAGTTCTGCGCCTCGGCGCGCTGATATAGAGGATCTCTATAACAGGCAGTTTGCGTTCCAGTTGGATTGGAACAGGGCGTTCCCATATACGTAAGCATGACAGAACAGGGCAGGCAGTGCCGCCGCCCGTTGTGCGAACAGGAGACTGCCATGCAGATCAATATGGGACTGAGCCAGGCGCAGCGTGAGGAAATGGCCGCTGCTGTCACCCGGCTGTTGTCGGACACCTATGCGCTGTATTTCAAGACGCACGCCTATCACTGGAATGTCACAGGTCCGCGCTTCCACGACCTGCACGCCATGTTCGAGACGCAATACACCGAAATGTGGACGGCGACGGACGACATTGCCGAGCGCATCCGCGCGCTGGGGGTGATGGCGCCGATTTCCTACGATGAAATCACCAAATCGGCCTCGATCCGTCCGGACGACAAGACGCCGAAGGCTGATGACATGGTCGCCAATCTGCTCGCCGGTCACGAGACCGTGGTGCGCACTGCCCGCGCCGCGCTGGAACTGGCCAACACCCATGGTGACGAAGCCACCGCCGATGTGGTCGCCCCGCGCGTGACGGCGCACGAGAAGATGGCGTGGATGCTGCGCGCAACGCTGGGCTAAGGGGGCACTGTTTTCCTCCCCCGCTTGCGGGGGAGGTGTCAGCGAAGCTGACGGAGGGGGAGTTTCAAATCGCCCCCCTCGACCCTTCGGGCCACTCCCCCGTAAACGGGGGGAGAAACCGCGCGCAGCCCGGCAGCTGAAAAACCCTCAAGCCTTCTCGGCGATCGTCCAGGCGTATTCCGCCATCGGCTCGACGAGGGCGCCCAGCTCCTTTGCCCGCTCGTTGGAGGCGTTGCCCTGCAGGGCGCGCGCATAGACGCCTTGAGCGATGCCGGCGAGGCGGAAAATGTTGTACGCAATATAGAAATCGAGCTTGGGAATGCCGTCGCGGCCCGTGCGCTTGCAATAGGCGGCGACGTATTCGTCTTCGGTCGGAATTCCCAGTGATTTCAGATCGACGCCGAGGAATCCGGAGCGGATCTCTTTCGGCGTGCGCCATTGCATCAGCTGGTAGGTGAAGTCGGCCAGCGGATCGCCAAGCGTTGACAGTTCCCAGTCGAGCACCGCGATGACGCGGGGCTCTGTGGGGTGGAAGATCATGTTGTCGAGGCGGTAGTCGCCATGCACCACGCTGGTGCGCTCCTGTCCGGGCGCATTGGCGGGCAGCCAGTCGATCAGCCGGTCCATGGCTGCGATGGGCCGGGTCTCTGCTGCCCTGTATTGCTTGGTCCAGCGTCCGATCTGGCGTTCGAAATAGTTTCCGGGCTTGCCGTAGTCGGAGAGCCCGGCCTTCTCGGTGTCGACCGAGTGAAGCTGGGCGAGCGCCGCGTTGGAGGCGTCATAGATAGCCCTGCGCTCTGCCGGCTCCATGCCGGGCAGATAGGCGTCCCAGAAGATGCGCCCTTCCACGAACTCCATCACATAGAAGGCTGTGCCGATCACCTCTGGATCCTCGCACTGGCCGAACATGAGCGGGGCCGGGAAGCCCTGACCGCCCAGCGCCTTCATTACCGTGTATTCGCGCTCCACCGCATGGGCAGAGGGGAGCAGCACGCCAGGCGGCTTGCGCCGCAGCACGTACTGGCGCGAAGGCGTGACGAGCTTGTAGGTCGGGTTGGACTGTCCGCCGCGGAACTGGCTGACCTGCAAGGGGCCGGCATAGCCCTCCACATGGTCCTTCATCCAGGCATCCAGCGCATCCACATTGAATTTCAGCGCGTCGGCAATGTCTTTCGTGCCCGAGAACTGGGCATTCAGGTCGGTCTGGCTCATGGGGCTTTGTGTACCATGCCGGCGGCCATGACAAAGTCCACATCACGCAATTCGGAGACGTTTTCCAGAGGATTGCCGTCAACCGCGATGATGTCGGCGTGGAAGCCCGGCGCGATGCGCCCGATCTCGCCTTCCATCTGCAGGTGGCGCGCAGCGTTCAGGGTTGCGGCAATGATGGCTTCGGTCGGGCTCATTCCGGCCTCGACCATCAGCTCGAACTCGCGGGCATTGTCGCCATGGCGGCTGACGCCGGAATCGGTGCCGAAGGCGATCTGGACACCGCCGCGATGGGCACGGGCGAGCATGTCGACCATTTGCGGACCGACCTGCAGGGCCTTGGCGCGCTGGAAGGGCGTCATCCAGGCGGCGTTGGCTTCCGCCTCGCGGGTCACGAACTCGCCCGCCATGACGGTGGGCACCAGGAAGGCGTTGGAACGGCGGAACAGGCGGATGGATTCCTCATCCAGGAACGTGCCGTGCTCGATCGAATGCCCGCCTGCATTGAGGAAAGCGTTCACGCCTGTCACGCCATGCGCGTGCGCCGTCACGCGCCGTCCCATCATCTCTGCGGCCTGCACGATGGCACGCAATTCATCGTCCATGAACTGGACCTCAAGGCCTGCCGCCGTATTCGACAGCACGCCGCCCGTGGCCGTGATCTTGATCGTGTCGACACCAGCCTGGACGAGCGAGCGCACGGCGCGCGCACAATCAGCCGGACCATTGCAGGCGCCGGGGCTGGAGAAGTTCTCGATGACGCGCTGGTTATAGCCGTTCACATCGCCATGCCCGCCTGTCGGCGTGATGGACGGACCCGCCACGCGCATGCGCGGACCGATCACATCGCCATTGCGGATGGCATTGCGCAGGGCCAGCACCGCCTCCAGATCACCGCCTACGTCCTGAACGGTGGTGAAGCCTGCTTCCAGGGTGCGGCGTGCATGGCGCACGCCGACAAAGGCGCGGTCTGCGCTGGACAGGGTAAAGGCATCAAGCCGGCTATTGGCACCGCGCTCGTTGAGGATATGGACATGGGAGTCGATCAGGCCCGGCAGGACCCAGTGCTCCGACAGATCGATAATCTCGGCGCCTTCGTGGGTGACATAGCCGTCCTCGATGGCTTCGATCCGGCCGTCGCGTACGAGAACCGACGCGCCTTCTCGCACGCGTTCACCCGGTACGGCGACCAGATGGCCCGCATGAATGATGGTCAGTTGCGGCGTGGTCTCTTCAGCTTGCGTGGCCGATGCGGCCACCATCATCCACGCTGCCAGCAGCGCTCCCGTCAAACCCGGCATGTCAGCCTCCCCGTCATGAGATTTTTCGTTGCGGGTATTTCGGCTGGCCGGGATCGATGTGTCAAACAGGTGATAACATAACGGCCCGAGCGCGCCCGGCGCCTCTTGCCGCATCAGATTAGTTGCAAATGATACTAATTTCAGGCACAAGCGCGGCACACAAGCAGGTGGCCCGGAACTGCCGCCCTTTGGCGATGCGCCTGCCTGCCCATCCAAGCTGAAAGAAGGAGCCCGACATGGCTGACCTGTTCGAGAACCCGCTGGGAACCGATGGCTTCGAGTTTGTGGAGTACACCAGCCCGGAACCGGAAAAGCTCGACAAGCTCTTCACCCTTCTCGGCTTCACCGCTGTTGCCCGTCACAAGACGCGCGACATCGTCCGCTACAAGCAGGGCGACATCACCTTCCTGGTGAACCGCGAGACGACCGGCCAGGCCGCCGACTTCCGCGCCGAGCACGGGCCGTCGGCCAATGCGATGGCGTTCCGGGTGCGTGATGCCAAGCAGGCTTACAAGGATGCGCTGGCTCGCGGCGCTGAAGCCTATGGCACGCCGCTCTGGGGTGACGAACAGAACCTGCCGGCCATCAAGGGCATTGGCGGTTCGGTCCTCTATCTCGTCGACCAGTATGGCGAAAAGACCATCTATGATGACAGCTTCGAGCCGATCCCCGGCGCGAAGGATGAGGGCGGAGCGGGCCTCGAAACCCTCGACCACCTGACCCACAACGTCTTCATGGGCCGGATGAACCATTGGGCCGGTTTCTATGAGACCGTCTTCAACTTCCGCGAAATCCGCTATTTCGACATCAAGGGCGCCCATACGGGCCTGCTCTCGCGCGCCATGACCGGTCCGTGCGGCAAGCTGCGCATCCCGCTCAACGAATCCTCCGACGACAAGTCGCAGATCGCCGAGTACCTGCGCGACTATAATGGCGAGGGCATCCAGCACATCGCCCTGACGACGTCGGACATCTACTCCACGGTCGAAAAGCTGCGCGCGGCGGGCGTCGAGTTCCAGTCCACCCCGGCGACCTATTACGAGCTCGTTGACGAACGCGTGCCGGGCCATGGCGAGGACCTGGAACGTCTGAAGAAGAACTCGATCCTCGTCGATGGTGATCCGGAAAAGGGCAATGGCCTGCTCCTGCAGATCTTCACCACGACCAATATCGGCCCGATCTTCTTCGAGATCATCCAGCGCAAGGGCAATGACGGCTTCGGCGAGGGCAATTTCAAGGCGCTCTTTGAATCGATCGAGCTCGACCAGATCCGCCGCGGCGTGCTCAAGCCGACGGCTGCCGAGTAATCCGGTGACCGGTCAGGCCGCACCGGTGAAGGGCGCTCCCGCCGGGGGCGCCCTCCTACTGTCTGACTATCTGCCCTATCGTCTTTCGGTAGCCTCCAACAAGGCGTCCGGGCTGATTGCGCGGGCCTATCAGGCCCGTTTCGGCCTGACCATCTGGGAGTGGCGGGTCATCGCGGTTCTGGGCAATGGCGATACGCTGACCGCGCAGGCCATCTGCGAGGCGACCGCCATGGACAAGGTCACGGTCAGCCGGGCCTTGCGCGCGCTGACCGATCGCGCGCTTGTCCGCCGCCGCACCAGCGCGTCCGACAAGCGGGCTTCGCTTGTCTCGCTCACCGCTGAAGGCAAGGCCATCTATGACGAGATCGCGCCTCTGGCGCTGACCTGGGAGCGCTCGCTTCTGGAGGGCTTCAGCGAAGCAGAAAAGGCCCAGCTTGGCCTGTTGCTTGACCGTCTGGCAGCGCGCGCTGACGCCCTTGCCAGTGGCGGCGCCGAATTGCCCTGATTTTCGGCCTGCGCAAAAGCCAAGCCGCGCTATCATGTCTCTTGCGAGTCTGCTTGGCGGGTAGGGGGCAACAGGCGTGGAAGCCGAAATCAATGAAATCTGGCTGAAAGACATTCTGGTCTTTCTGGTCGCTGCCGGGGTGATCGTGCCGCTGTTCAAGGCGGCGCGCCTTGGCGCAGTGCTCGGCTTCCTCATTGCAGGCGTTGTGCTCGGCCCGTCCGGGCTCGGCCGGTTTTCCGGCGATGTGCCGCTTCTCTCCTTCGTGACTGTCACTGATGCCCATGCGGTCGAGCCCTTTGCAGAGCTGGGCGTCCTCTTCCTTCTCTTCCTTTTGGGGCTGGAATTGTCCTTCCGGCGCCTGTGGGCCTTGCGCGTTACCGTGTTCGGCACGGGCGGGCTGCAATCGGGCCTCTCGGCGGCGGCGATTGGCGCAGCGGCCTTCTTCCTCGGCTATGCCGCGCCTTCGGCGATCATTGTCGGGCTTGCCTTTGCGCTCTCTTCCACTGCCATTGTCATGCAGGTCCTGTCAGAGGACCGGCGCGTGGCCACGCCTGTAGGGCGCACGGCGCTGGGTGTCCTGCTGATGCAGGACATACTGGTCGCGCCCATCCTGATCCTCGCCGGATTTCTCGCGCGCTCGGACGATGGAGGCCTTCTCGGCGCGCTGGGGCAGGCAACCTGGCAAGGCGGGGCGGCCATCCTCATCATCTTTGTCGTTGGCCGATATCTGCTGCGCCCGGCCTTTCGTCTTGCGGCCCGGTTTGGCGGACGCGACACGCTGATGGCACTGACCCTGGTCGCAGTTGTGGGCGCAGCGGTCCTCACCGACACGGGCGGGCTGTCACTGGCGCTGGGGGCCTTCCTTGCGGGCCTTCTGGTCGGCGAGACCGAGTTCAAGCATCAGGCCGAGGTCGATCTTGACCCGTTCAAGGGATTGCTGCTCGGCCTCTTTTTCGTGACCGTTGGCATGGGGCTCGACCTTGTGCAGGTGTGGCAGTCCCTCCCGATCATTCTGGCCGGGCTGTGTGCCCTGCTGGTGGTGAAGTTCGTCATCGTGCTGGCGGTTTGCCGTCTGACGGGTGTGAAGCTGCCGGTGGCGCTGGAGGCAGCCTTCCTGCTGGCACCGGCAGGCGAGTTCGCCTTTGTGATCCTTGCCGCTGCGACCAGTTCGGGCGTCGTCTCAAGCGAGGCAATGGGCATTCTCGGGCCCATTGCAGGCCTTTCCATGCTGCTGACCCCGCTCTTTGCGCGCATCGGGCGGTGGGCGGCTGCCCGGCTTGACACCGAGGCGCCCGAAACCTCCGATCTGCCGCAGGACATCGAGCTTGCCGGTCACGTCATCCTTGCAGGATTTGGCCGGGTTGGCCGCTCGGTAGCCCGGGTGATGGAGGAGGAGGGGGCAACGCTTGTCGCGCTGGAAAAGGACGGCAAAAGGGCCAGAGACCTGCGCAAGGAGGGCTGGCCAGTCTATTACGGTGATGCTGCGCGGGCCGAAATGCTCGAACGGGTCGGCATCGACGATGCCGCGCTCTTCATCGTGACGGTCGATAATCCCGAGGCAGCCTGCGAGATCGTGCGCACGGTGCGCACCTTGCGCTCCAGCCTGCCGGTCATCGTGCGTGCGCGTGATCCCGATCATGCCCGGCTGCTGGCTGCTGCCGGCGCAACCCATATGACGCTGGATGCCATCGAGGCAGCCTTGCAGATGGCCGCGCGCGCTCTGGAGGAATGGGGCCTGCCGCCAGATTCCATCCGCAGCCTTGTCGATAGCGAACGTGACGAGGAATACGCCCGTGCCGAACGCCAGTGAGGGGACGTGCTAGCCCGTATAGGCGATCAGCTGGCGGGCATCATAGACAGCCGGATCATCGCCCAGCGGGGCCTGGCGCGCGAAGACTTCAAGGCTGACGATGGTGCGGCCTTCCTGCCCGGGGCTGAGGCTGACGCCGATGCCAACGCCGGAGGCGCGAAACCCGCCTGAGCCCATGGAAGTGCCGGCCGATCCGCCGACGCTGACCGGGCCGCGCCCGCGCGTGGTATCGATGCTGCGCGAGACGATCTCGAACCCGGCATAGCCATTTTCCAGAACCAGCTCTGCCGCACGGCGCATGGCAAGGCGT
>NZ_JBQLZR010000310.1:0-7316 GCF_052168375.1 Glycocaulis sp. | reverse complement strand
TGAGGCGGAAGCCGCACTGGCAGTCGAGGAATGGAATAATCTCTATCCCGGTGAGCCGATTGCGCCCCTGACCGCACTGGAGCCGCAATTGGAGGCGGCGCGGGCGCGGGTCGTCTCCACGCGCGCAGACCTTGAAACCGCACGCCTCAACCTCGATCGCACGCGCCTGCGCCTGCCATTCGCGGGGCGTGTTGCCGAGACACGTATCGAGCTGGGTCAGACCTTGAGCCCCGGCCAGCCCTATGGCGAGGCCTACGCGCTCGACGCGCTGGAAATCGCCGTGCCCCTGAGCCCGGAAGACCTTGCCCGCATCGCACCGGCTACCGGGCGCGCGGTAGCTCTGTCCTTTGAAGCGGGCGCCGCGCCCGACATGACCGGCACGATAGTGCGCGAAGGCGCGCGTCTGGATGATCGCTCACGCCTCATCACCGTCTATGTCAGCCCGGACAATCCGGCCGCCCTGCGCCCTGGGCTCTTTGCGAATGTGGTTGTCGAGGCAGACCGTATCGAGAGCGCATTCAGCCTGCCGGCGGCCGCGCTCGCCGGCCTTGATCAGGTGCGCATCGTGCGCAATGACCGGATCGTAACGGTCGATATCGATGTGCTCGACCGCACCGAAGGCCGCGTCATTGCCGCACCGTTTGATGCAGGCGATGGCGTCATCGTCTCTCCGCTGCCGGAATCGGTTCTGAACGGACCGGTCGCCATATTGCCGGAGCGTGGCAATTGAGCGGCGCGCGGCCATCAGGATCGCCTGACACCCCTCCCGATCAGGGTCTGCCGGGCGCAGGCCTGATCCGCTGGTTTGCCGATAATCCGGTTGCGGCAAACCTGCTCATGATCCTTCTGCTCCTGAGCGGTGCGATCAGCGCTGCAACCATGCGCACGGAAGTCTTTCCGGCCTTCACCCCGCGCATCATCAGCGTCTCGGTTCTCTATCCGGGCGCAACGCCCGAAGACGTCCAGCAATCCATCACCCGGCGGATCGAGGAGGCGGTGATCGGCCTGGACGGCGTGCGCGAAGTGCGCGCCACGGCAGCTGAAAGCGTGGGCACGATCACGATCGAGCTGAATGAATTCGCCAATCCGCGCATCGTCCGCGACGATGTGCAGACGGCGGTTGATTCCCTTGTCAGCTTCCCGCCCGCCGACGCCGAACAGCCCCAGATACGCATTCCCCAGCCGACGACAAATGTCCTCACCCTTGTGCTGACCGGCGCGGTGGACGAGGCAGCCCTGCGCAGCGCCGCAGAGCAGGTTGAACGCGATCTGATGGCCATCAACGGCATCTCCACCGTGCAGCTGCGCGGCGTGCGTCCCTACGAGATTGCCATCTCGGTGTCGGAGGAGGCCTTGCGGGCCTATAATCTGACCTTTGGCGACGTGGCGCAGGCCCTGCGTGCCGCCTCGATTGATCTCTCCGGCGGCCAGATCCGCACCGATGCGGGCGAGTTTCTTCTGCGCACCAATGCGCGCGCGGAAACGGGAGAGGCCTTTGCCGATATTGTCCTGCGCGCCCAGCCGGACGGATCACGCATCCGGGTACGCGATGTCGCAACTGTCACGGACGGCTTTGCCGAAGACCCGCTGATAAGTTTCTATGACGGCCAGCCTGCGGCCTTTGTCGATGTGCAGCTTCGCAGCAATGAGGACCTGCTGCGCGTGCGCGCCCGGGCGATTGAATACGTCGATCAGGCCGTCCTGCCCGAAGGTATCTCGATCAGTGTGGCGAGCGACCAGAGCCAGGTCTTCCGGGACCGGGTCTCCCTCCTGGCCCGCAACGCGATTCTTGGCTTTACCCTGGTCTTCCTGCTGCTGGTGCTGATGCTCGACTTGCGCCTCGCCTTCTGGGTGGCGCTGGGTGTGCCGATCGCTTTCCTTGGCGGGTTCACCCTGTTCGGGGCCGCGGGCGTCACCTTGAACTTCATCACCACGTTCGGTCTCATCATCGTGCTCGGCATCGTGGTCGATGCCGCCATCGTGGTTTGCGAGAACACGGACCGCGAGCGCACCAAGGGCCGCTCCAACAAGGACGCGGCCATCGCCGGTGTGACCGGTGTGGCTGCACCTGTACTTGTCGGCGTCCTGACCACGGTTGCCGCTTTCGGGCCGCTGGTCTTCATCAGCGGCACATTCGGCGAGATCACGAGGCCCATCCCGATCCTCGTGATCTCCATCCTCATTATTTCGCTGATCGTGGCCTTCTTCGTGCTTCCAACCCAGCTCGCCGGCGGTTCCACCTGGTCGCGCGGGCCGATGCGGGCCATCCAGGAACGCGTTGACGGCCTGGCCGCCAATTTCGCCGACACCGTTCTTCGCAGCTGGACGCGCTTTGCCGGGCGGATGCGTTATCTCGTGGCGCTGGCGGGCTTCTGCGTGCTCATCGCCTGCTTCACGCTTCTCGGCACCGGCACGGTGCGCTTTGTCTTCTTCCCCAATATCGAAGCGGACCAGATCACCGCCAATCTGGCCCTGCCGACAGGGTCGCCCTTTGAAGCGACCCGGATGGCGGCCATGCGCATGCTGGATGAGGCCGAGGCCATGCAGGCCGAATATGCGGAGCGCGGCGAGCCGGTTTTTGAATCCATCTCGACCGTGATTGGCGGCCGGGCGAGCCTTTTTGGCGGTCCCGGATCGGTCAGTTCCACCACCATCGCCTCGCATCTGGCCCAGATCGAGATACGCCTTGTGCCCGCCTCGCAGCGCCGCCTGTCTTCCACCGAGCTGGAGCGCGAATGGCGCAGCCGTATCGGCACTCTCGCCGGGGTGGAGCGCCTGTCCTTTACCGCCTCTGCCGGGCCGCAGGATCCGGATATCGCCTATCAGCTCTCCCACCCGGACAATGCAACGCTCGAAGCGGCTGTGAACCAGCTCGTTTCGGGCCTGCGCGATATCGATGCCCTCAGCGGTATTGATAGCGGGTATGAGCTGGGCAAGCGCCAGCTCGACTTCGCCCTCACTCCGGCTGGTGATGCGGCTGGCCTGCGTGCCGCCGACATCGCCCGTCAGGCGCGGCAGGCCTTTTTCGGTGAGGAAATCCAGCGCATCCAGCGCGGCAGCGAGGAAGTGCGGGTCTTCGTGCGCTATCCGCAAGGCGAGCGCACCAGCCTTGACGATCTCTCCCGCTTCCGGGTGCGTGCCGCCGATGGCACGGCCATTCCGCTGACCGTTGCTGCCGACATCACCGAGACGCGCAGCGTTACGGCTATCAATTCGGTGAACGGGCGGCGCGTGATCGAGGTGACAGCCGATGTCGACCGTTCGATCCTTACCCCCGATGATGCCCGCGCCATCGTGGAAGAAGGCCCGCTGGCGCAGCTGCAAGCCGATTTCCCGCAATTGCGCTGGGAATTGTCAGGGGCGGGCGCCGACCAGGCAGAGGACTTTGCCTCGATCGGGCAGGGCTTCCTCTTTGCGATCATCATCATGTACGCCCTGCTCGCCACGCAGCTTGGCAGCTATGTCCAGCCGCTGGTTATCCTCATCGCCATTCCTTTTGGTGTGGGCGGGGCGATCTTCGGCCATTTCGTCATGGGCTATGACGTTTCCTTCCCTTCACTGTTCGGGATGGTGGCGCTGTCCGGCGTGGTGGTAAACGCCTCCATCGTCCTGATGGACCGCTATAATTTCAATGTTGCGCGGGGCTACACGCCTGCCGAGGCGATCTCGGAGGCGACGGCGCGGCGTTTCCGTCCGATCCTCATCACCACGCTCACCACCGCTTTCGGCTTGTTGCCGATCATGCTGGAGACGAGTCCTCAGGCGCAATTCCTGGTGCCCATGACCATCTCGCTGGGCGTGGGTCTGCTCTTCGCCTCGGCGCTCATCCTGCTTCTCTTGCCGGCCTTCGTGCTGATCGTGGAGGATCTGCGCGGGGTGAAGGTGCGCGAGGTCCAGCCCCATGCCGAGCCGGCTGAATAGGGCTGCGTGCACCGCCCCGGCTTGACCGCAGGCACAGGGAGGCTCACTTATCGCGGCCATGACTGCCCCCGGCCCCGACACCACGACTATTGAGCCTGCCGACCCGGCAGCGCCCGAGCGCGCGCCGGACGCAGAAGGCGTGGAAATCGTCACCTTCGGTTGCCGCCTCAATGCATGGGAAAGCGAGGTCATGCGCGATCATGCGCGCGAGGCCGGGCTGAAAGACGCCATCATCATCAATACCTGTGCTGTCACAAACGAGGCAGTGCGTCAGGCGCGCCAGACCATCCGCCGCATGAAGCGCGACAATCCGGGCGCGCAGATGATCGTTACAGGCTGCGCCGCCCAGATCGACCCCAAGCGCTTTGCCGCCATGCCGGAAGTCGACCGTGTGATCGGCAATGCCGAAAAGCTGCGCCCCGAAACCTTCAAGGCGACGGCCATTTCTGGTGGTGAGGCGGTGTCGGTCGGTGACATCATGGCCGTGCGCGAGGTTGCCGGCCATCTGGTCGACGGGCTTGAGGGCCGCGCACGGGCCTTCGTGCAGGTCCAGACCGGGTGCGACCATCGCTGCACCTTCTGCATCATCCCTTATGGCCGCGGCAATGCGCGCTCTGCGCCGGTCGGCGATGTGGTCGATCAGGTGCGCCGCCTTGTGGAGACCGGCCATACCGAAGTGGTGCTGACCGGCGTCGACATGACCAGCTGGGGCAGTGATCTGCCCGGCGCGCCCAAGCTCGGACGCCTCGTCAAGGCGGTCCTGAAGCTCGTGCCGGACCTGCAGCGCCTGCGCCTTTCCTCCATCGACGCCATCGAGATCGATGACGATCTCATGGACGTGATCGCCCGCGAGGAGCGCTTCTGCCCCTATCTGCACCTGTCCTTGCAGGCCGGTGACGACATGATCCTGAAGCGCATGAAGCGCCGCCATCTGCGCGGCGATGCCATCGCGCTCACGGACCGGCTGAAAGCCTTGCGCCCGGACATCGCCTTTGGCGCCGACCTGATCGCCGGCTTCCCGACCGAAACCGGGGAAATGTTCGAAAACTCGCTGAAACTGGTGGACGAGTGCCAGCTCGCCTATCTGCATGTCTTTCCCTACTCGCCGCGCCCGGGAACACCCGCGGCGCGCATGCCGCAGGTTGACGGCAGCATCATCAAGGAGCGCGCCCGCCGCCTGCGCGAAAAGGGCGATGCAGCGCTTGCCGCCCATCTCGCCTCGATGGTCGGGCGTGAGGAGGTCTTGCTGGTGGAAAAGGACGGGCAGGCCCGTGCCGGCAATTTCGCGCCCGCCCGGCTTCACACACCGGCCCGGCCCGGCGCCCTGGTGCGCGCGCGGATTACCGGCCATGACGCCACCCATCTCATCGCAGACGCGCTGGAGGCGGTATGAACTGGTTCGGCTTTGGCAGGAAAAAGAACAAGCCGGAGGCTGAAAGCCCGGCCGGCGCCCCGCCTGCGGCAGGGGAAAACCCGCCTGCGCCCGAAACGGAAAATCCTTTCCCCGGGACTGTGGATGAAACCCCTGCAGCGGAGGCACCACCGGCAGCCGATCCTGCGCCAGCGTCGCCGACGGCGCCTGACGCCGTGCCTGAGCCTGCTGTGCCCGCGCCGGTCACCGCCAAGCCGGAAGGCTTTTTCAAGCGGCTGGCGTCCGGCCTGTCGAAATCCTCCGCCCAGCTCTCCGGCGTGTTCACCCGGCGCAAGCTGGACCAGGACGCGCTCGACGAGCTGGAAGACCTGCTGATCGCCGCCGATCTGGGGGCGGCCACGGCGGCAAAGGTGATCGAGCGGCTGTCGCGCGACCGGTTCGACAAGGATGTCACCGATACGGAAATCCGCGAGGCGCTGGCAGACGTTATCACCGAGACGCTGTCGCCGTATCAGGCTCCGCTGGACATTTCCGGCGCCTCGCCGCAGGTGCTGCTGTTTGTCGGCGTCAACGGATCGGGCAAGACGACGACGCTTGGGAAGCTCGCGGTGAAGATGACGCGCGAGGGCGCGAGCGTCATCACGGCTGCCGGAGACACCTTCCGCGCCGCTGCCGTCGAGCAGTTGCAGGTCTGGTCGGAGCGCGCTGGCGCGCAATTCTTGTCGCGCCCCCACGGGGCAGATGCGGCAGGCCTTGCCTACGACGCTGTGCAGGAAGGCCGCCGCACTGGCGCCGATGCCGTCCTCATCGACACGGCAGGCCGCTTGCAGAACAAGGCCGAGCTGATGGAGGAGCTGCGCAAGATATTGCGGGTCATCTCCAAGGTGGACGACGCCGCCCCCCATCATGTCGTCCTCGTGCTCGACGGCACGGTCGGCTCCAACGCGATCTCCCAGGCCGAAGCCTTCATGGAAGCGGCGAAGGTTACGGGCATCGTGATGACCAAGCTGGACGGGACAGCAAAAGGCGGCGCCCTGGTTCAGGTTGCCGAAAAGTTCGCCCTGCCCATTCATTTCATCGGGGTGGGCGAGGGTGAGGACGACCTCCAGCCCTTCATCGCCCGCGATTTTGCCAGAGCGCTCGCCGGGCTCGACGCCTGATGGAGGTAAACGCGCTCGCCGCGCTCGCCATGGCCGGATCGGCCATAGCGCACTCGGTGATGACGCTCTTTACCAAGCAGGCAAGGGACACGCTGGTCTTTCGCGCGGTGACGGTGCTCCTGTGCGTGCCGGTCTGCCTGCCCATTGCGATCATCCTGCCCTTTCCCGGATGGGAGGTCTGGCGCTTCCTGCTTCTGGGCGCGGCCATCATCTGGGCGTTCAACATGTTCCTGATCGCCGCTTTCCAGCGCGGCGAGATGAACCTTGTCTATCCGGTCATGCGCGGCGCGGCGCCCGCCATGGCCGGCGTGTTTGCCTTCATCTTTCTGGATGAAGCGCTCAGCCTCATCGCCATTATCGGCCTTGCCACCGCCTCGGCGGCGATCATCGCCTTTGCCTGGCCGGAGCGTAACGGCGTGCCCAAGGCCGCAGCCCTTGCCTTTGCCCTTTCCGCCGCCGTGATGACGGCGAGCTACACGGTGGTTGATGCCTCCGGCGTGCGTGAGGCGGGCAATCCCATCCAGTATGCGGTCTGGTTCTTCATCCTTTCCGCCATCACCATGGGCGTGACGGCGATTGTCCGGCGCGGACGCCGCATCGTGACGGCCGCCCTGCAGGAGCTTCCCGGCGCCGCCAGAAGCGCCGGGTTCAATCTCGCGACCTACACGCTCGCCCTTTATGCCTATTCGGTTGCGCCCGTCGCGCCGATGGCGGCTTTGCGTGAAACCTCGATTGTCTTTGGCGCGATCCTTGCCGCCCTGGTGCTGAAGGAACCCTTCGGCCTGCGCCGCGGGGTTCTGGCCTTCATCCTTGCGGGCGGGCTCGCACTGCTGCAACTGGGGTGATGCTACTTTGCCGGGGTT
>NZ_JBQLZR010000309.1:0-42477 GCF_052168375.1 Glycocaulis sp. | reverse complement strand
TCCGCACTGGCCAGGTGGCTGGCCGTGCGGGCGTGAGCTGGGGCTGGTAAGCCGGTCCTGCTTGCGTGAGGAGCAGAGGGCCGGAGCCACCACTCCGGCCCTTTGCCTTGTCCGGCAGGCAGGAACCGCCCGCGTTTACAGGCGTTTTCTCCATCGAGCCTCCCTGTGGCGGGGCAGTGAAAGAGGAGAAACGCCATGCGTTCCAACCAGAAACTTGTTTATGCCGGTGTTGCCGTTGTGCTGATCCTGGTCGGTGCAGTGGGCTATGCGCTGTGGCGCGACAGCCAGACCCAGACGCTGGAGATCAATCTTGGCGATGAGACCCTGCGTATCGAGTCCGAGGGACGCTGACGCGATCTAGCCTATGGCCCGGTGATAATGGCTGATCGCCACGCTCACCTGCGTGATCAGCGGATAGAGCTGCTCCAGCGGACGGATGATCCGGGCCTGAATCTCCGGATACCCCCTCAAGGCCGGCGAGTCGGTCGTGCTGGGCTCCTCGATGGCGTCGAGCGCGCCGAGTGCCTCGCTTGCCTCGGGGAAAATCTCGTCCAGCGCACTGACGGCTTCCGGAATGCGCAAGGCCAGCACCAGATCAATGATGTCCCCCCGTGTCAGATCATGACGCGGCGAGAAGCCCGGCAGGCGTGAAATGATCAGAAAGGCCTGCATGATCAGCGCCTGACGCACTGCGTGAAGCGCCTCAACCGCCTGCCGGTCGGGGTCTTCGCGCCAGCTGGTCGAGGCGACAAGCTGGTCAAAGCTCATCAGGTCGGCCGAGAGATGATTGGCCAGACGCACCAGAGCGGTATGGCGCGACTGATCGGCAAGACGTGCCGACAGGTCGAGGAAGGCCCGCTGCATGGCCGGTGACCGTGCCCAGGCCGCCCGCCCCGTCCACTCGCTGGCATCGTACAGGCGGGCATAGCCCCGCAAGGCGCTCAGGCTTGTCAGCGTGCGGGCCCGCATCACCATGGCGATCAGGCGCTCCATGCGAGGCGAGCGGGCGATCAGCGTTGCCATGCGCTCCGGCTCTGAATGGATTGATGCGCCGATGCCGCCAGACACATTGGCCGGAATGGCCAGCTGTTGCAGGGCGGCATTGTGCGGAATGGCGCGCAGCATCGACAGGTCGAGCGACTGGCCGGGTCCGCCGGGGCGCTTGGCTTTTCGTGATCCGGACTTGACCAGAAGGTTTGGCGCAAAGGCCGTTATCGCATTGCGGTAATCGGGGTTTTCAAACAGGTCTTCCTGCCAGCTTTTCAGGGCGCGATAGACATCCCAGGTGTAGTCGATCTCGGCATAGAAGGGGTCGGCGCTATTGCCGTCAGGAATGTCTAGCGCGTGCACCGCCGTCTGCATGACGACGGAGTTGGCCAGTTCCTGACGGGCGAAATGCACGAAACCGTCACCGCCCTGATAGCTCGTCTCGTGGATCAGCGGCACGCCAGCCGCCTTGAAGCGCGAGCGCGCCCAGGGGGTCAGCAAATGGTCCAGCCGGTCAGCCAGTGATCCGGGATGTGCACCCCGCCCCATCGACTCGCCGTGCGTGTTGAACACCACAAGCTCGATATTGCGCACATCATGGCGGGCGAGCGCCCGGGCCACGAGTATATGCAGGCGCTCGATGGCGAGCTCAGCTGCCGCCTGGCCCATGAAGCGGCCTGCATCGGAGAAACCGAGCTGGATGGTGATGCGTCCGCGCGCCTCGACATAGTCGCGATAGGCGGGCTCGCTGATGAGGCGGTCCATGAGGCGTCCACCGCGTTCCAGTGCGTCAGGCGTCTCGAACAGGGGCGAAATGTCGACCTTCTCCGCCACACCGTAGAGGCGGGCAAGATAGACGGCGCCCATCACCGTTGCGGGTGTCTCGCACTCCGCCAGCAGGAAGCGGATCGGGGTGTCCGCATCGATATGCTTCAGGAATTGCGCGCACATCATGAACTGACGCCGCGCGGTCATCTGTTCAAGGAAGACCGAAGCGAAGCTGACATCGTGCAGGGCCGCGCTCTGAGCGCGCTCGGCCGCACGGGCCAGGGCGAGGCGCCCGAAATCTTCTTCCTCTTCCTCTAGGCCGAGATCGGCCCTCACGGCGCTTTTTAGCTGCGCCGCATTGATGCGCAGATGAATGTGTGCGGCGCCAAGCCCGGCTGAAGCCATCTCTGCGCGCAAGGAAGCCAGTTTCAACGCGTTCTCACCGCTGGCCGTTTCCAGAGCCTCGCCCAGCTCTTCCAGCAGCGGCGTCACCGAGACCAGACGGTCGGCGTGCGGTGCCGTCAGGGCATTGGCGGCTTTCACCACGCTGGCGGGCACTTCCAGATCGGTCTCGAAAAGCGCGGCGTGACTGCGTGAAAGGCTGGCGGCCCGGGCAAGACGCTCGCCAAGTTCAGGAAGGCCTGCTTCAGCGGCCAGCCGGGCATAGCGCTCCAGCTGGATTGCCTTTTCCTCGAGGCGGAAGGCGATGGACCGGCCCCAGTGAATGTCGGTGCGGCCATCAAGATCATAGCCGACCCAGCTTGCCAGAGAGATCAGCCGCGGCTGCAAGGCCTGCCACTTTTCAGGAAAATGGGAGCGCGCGGTTTCAAGAATGAGGGCGTCGAGGCGCGCAAGAGCGGTTCGTGCCCGCTCGATCGCGTCTTTCACCTCGCCATGTTCGGTCAGGAGCGAGATGTCATCGTCAGGGCCATGGGTGAGACCGCCGGTTTCAGGCACATCGCCGTTCAGCGCCGCATCGACCAGCGCTCCGCGCAACGCCCTGGACAGGGCAAAAGTCGGGTGGGCGGTAAAGACAATGCCCGCCCGGCAACGTCCGACCGCGTCGCTGAAGGCGTCAAACCCTTTCGCCGCCAGCGTGTCCAGACGGTCTTTCAGGGCGGTCTCGGCGGCGCCTGAAAGTCCCGGTGCGTGCAATTCGCGAAGGGCCTCTGCCCGGCGGGCGAGGCCTGCATCGGCAAGTTCACGAACGAGAGCGCCTATCCCCTCGACCGATACCGCACCGCGGTGCAGGCCGGAGAAAAGCTCGCTGGCAAGGTCGCCAACCGGGTTGCGCAAGGGCGAGTCCCAGTCTTCTCCCCAGCCGCCTTCAAGCGCCTGCAGGCAATAGCGTGCAAGAGCACCGGGCGTGCCGGGCAGACGCGTCTCGGGGTCGTCCTTGGGCCGTGACATGATTTGCCTTTCAGGTCTGAATCAGGCGCGCGGCTTGGCGTAGAGCCGGTTGATATACTCGGTCAGGATACGGTCGCGCGCGGTGTGCGGCAGGGCATCCATCAGCGTATTGATGGGGCGCATTTCCGCGCCCGGTCCCCCGGCGCGCGCGGCGAAGACACCGCTCATGGAATCAAGCAGCTCTGCCGGGTCCATGCCGGCAATCGCGCTGATGTCTTCGGGTTTGTGGGGCGCAGTGCGGTAGGCAGGATCGGCACGCAGACGGGCTGTCTCGGCGCGCAAATCCTCCAGCATGGCATCGACATTCGGCGCATTCACGAAACCGACCGAGATGTGCAGATTTGCCGGAGACGGGCCGAAGCCGAACTGGGGCTGGAGATACCAGCCCTTGGCCTTCATCGCGTCAGACAGGGCGAAGATGTCGAAATCCTCGGCGGCAAAGGCGAGCACATTGCCCGGCGGATTGCCGAGAAGTTTCAGGCCCTCGATCTCGCGCACCGCGTCGCAGATCTTGCGCGCGCCTTCCTGGGTGACTTTGGCAAAGCGCAGATAACCTTCCTCGCCGATGAAATTCAGCGCTGCCCACGCACCGGCGATGGGACCGCCTGAACGGCCAGACTGCATGGTGGGGTTCACGATCGTGTAGCCGGTCCAGCCCGACCAGGCGAAAATCTGGTGCTTTCTGAGCTCGCCATCGGTGTAGAGCACGCAGGATGCGCCCTTGGCTGCATAGCCCCATTTGTGGAAGTCGAGCGACATCTGGGTCACGCCGGGCGTGGAGAGGTCGAAATCGGGAATGTCGGCGCCGAGCTTGCGCGCGAAGGGCAGGTACATCCCGCCGACGCAGCAATCGACGTGAAAGAGCAAACCCGCCTTCAGGGCGATCTGGCCAATATCGGCGATGGGATCCACGACGCCGTGTGCATAGGACGGCGCGGAGGCGACCAGCATCACGGTCTGGTCGGTGATGGCCTTCTCCATGGCATCGGGCATGGCAGTGAAGGTTTCGGGATCGACCGGCGTGACGACCGGCTTCACGTCGAAATACTTGCAGGCCTTGTAAAAAGCCGGGTGCGCGGTTTCCGGCAGGACGAGCTCTGGCGCGGTGATGTGGGGCTTGGTTGCGCGGGCATGGTCTCGCGCCGTCTTCACGGAGAGCAGGATGCTTTCTGTACCGCCGGTGGTGAAGCTGCCTTTGGCGCCGGGCGGTGCATTTTGCAGGTCGAGTGCCATGGCGATGACGTCGCGTTCCAGCTCCAGACAGGACGGGAAGGAGGTTGGGTCGAGGCCGTTCTCGGTCAGAAAGGAGCCATAGGCCTGCTTCACGGTTTCCATGGCTTCGGGGCCGGCGTCATAGACATAGGCAAAGACGCGCCCCTCTTTCCAGCGCACGTCATTACCTTTGCGCGCTTCGAGTTCAGCCAGCAGGGACTCGGCCGTGCGGCCTGTCTTCGGGAATGCCATGAATCTTAGCTCCAGGAAGGGAAGGGGAGGTTTTGGGGTCCGGCGCATGACGCTAACGGCGCGCGCTATCGGATCAAGCCTCAATCGGCACATGAAAACGCCCGGATGCAGGGTGCATCCGGGCGCTTCACGTCAGTCAGGGTTGAACCTTGCCTAGGCGGCGAGGTCGAACCGGTCGGCGTTCATCACCTTGGTCCAGGCGGCAACGAAGTCGCGAACGAACTTCGCCTTGTTGTCGTCCTGGGCATAGACTTCGGAGTAGGCGCGAAGGATCGCGTTCGAACCGAAGACAAGGTCAGCGCGCGTAGCGGTCCAGCGGGTCTTGCCGGTCTTGCGGTCGACGATCTCGTACAGGTTCTTGCCTTTCGGCTCCCACTTGTTGCCCATGTCGGTCAGGTTCACGAAGAAGTCCGTCGACAGAGCGCCTTCCTTGTTGGTGAAGACGCCGTGCTTGGTGCCGCCATGGTTGGCGCCGATGACCCGCAGGCCGCCCACCAGAACCGTCATTTCCGGTCCGGTCAGGCCCATGAGCTGGGCGCGGTCGAGGAGAACCTCTTCCGGCTTCGTGTCATAGTCGCTGCGGATCCAGTTGCGGAAACCGTCGGCAAACGGTTCGAGCGATTCAAAGCTGTCGCCGTCAGTCTGTTCGGCCGTGGCGTCGCCGCGGCCCGGCGCGAACGGCACCTTCACGTCATAGCCGCCAGCCTTGGCAGCCTTCTCGATACCGACATTGCCGGCCAGCACGATCACGTCGGCGATGCTGGCGCCGGCTTCCTTGGCGATCGGTTCGAGAACCGAGAGCACCTTGGCGAGGCGGGCCGGCTCATTGCCTTCCCAGTCCTTTTGCGGGGCAAGGCGGATGCGGGCGCCATTGGCACCGCCGCGCTTGTCCGAACCGCGATAGGTGCGGGCGCTGTCCCAGGCGGTGTTGACCATCTCGGCAACGCTCAGGCCGCTGGCGGCAATCTTCGCCTTGACCTTTTCCACGTCATAGCCGGTCGGGCCTTGCGGCACCGGGTCCTGCCAGATGAGGTCCTCGTCCGGCACGAACGGGCCGTAATAGTTCGCCTTCGGGCCCATGTCGCGGTGGGTCAGCTTGAACCAGGCGCGGGCGAAGGTGTCGGCGAAATAGTCGGGGTCCTTGTGGAAGCGCTCGCAGATGGCGCGATAGGTCGGGTCGACCTTCATCGCCATGTCGGCATCCGTCATGATCGGATTGTGCTTGATCGAGGGATCGGATGCGTCGGGGAATTTGTCTTCCTCGGCGATATTGATCGGCTCCCATTGCCAGGCACCGGCGCGGGACTTCTTCACTTCCCATTCGTATTTGAAGAGCAGGTCGAGATAGCCCATGTCCCACTTGGTCGGGTTGGTCGTCCAGGCGCCTTCCAGGCCGGAGGTGTGGGCGGTGTTCGCCTTGCCGTCAAAGCCCGGATTGTCCCAGCCAAGGCCGGCAAGCTGCAGGTCGCTGGAGGCAGGGTCGGCGCCGATACGGTCAGCCATCGTGCCGCCATGGGCCTTGCCGACGGTGTGGCCGCCGACGGTCAGCGCAGCGGTTTCCTCGTCATTCATGGCCATGCGGGCGAAGGTGGCGCGCACGAACTTGGCGGTCTCTGCCGGGTTCGGATTGCCGTTCACGCCTTCCGGGTTCACATAGATCAGGCCCATGTGGGAGGCAGCCAGCGGGTTGAGCATGGTGTTGGCGTCGTCGATGGACGACACACGCTCGTCGGACGGCGCGAGGATTGCGCTGTCGCTACCCCAGTTGATGTCGATTTCCGGAGCCCAGATGTCTTCGCGGCCGAAGGCAAAGCCGTAAACTTTCAGGCCCATGTTTGCGTAGGCGACCGTGCCGGCGAGCGCGAGCAGGTCTGCCCAGGACAGGGCGTTGCCGTACTTCTTCTTCACCGGCCAGAGCAGGCGGCGCGCTTTTTCCAGGCTGGCATTGTCCGGCCAGGAGTTGAGCGGTTCGAAGCGGATATTGCCCGAGCCCGCGCCGCCGCGGCCATCGCCCAGACGGTAGGAGCCAGCCGCGTGCCAGGACAGGCGGATGAAGAGGCCGCCATAATGGCCCCAGTCAGCCGGCCACCAATCCTGGCTGTCGGTCAGGAGCGCATCGACATCGTTCCAGACACCCTGGAAGTCGAGCTTCTTCACCGCCTCGCGATGGTTGTAGTCGACATCCATCGGGTTCGCGCGGGCACCATGCTGGTGCAGGATGTCCAGGTTGAGCATGTTCGGCCACCAGCGGGTGGGGTGCGTGTTATAGCTGGTATTGCCGCCGTGCATGACCGGGCATTTGCCCGTCATCTTCGCATCATTTCCGTCCATCGGATTCTCCCATCTGATTGGCGCGTTCAAGGGGGCAGACGCGCAGCGCAAGAGGGGCGTGCCCAGCGCCCCGACAGGCTAGATGTATCAAGGCATCGGGGAAAAATTAAATCGATTATACTGATTGGCGCTATAGGTATGCTGAATGGTGCGTGCGCGAATGCGAAAGAATGTCTATGGCTTGAGGGTGGAGACGAGGAACAGCCAATGACCGGTCCCGTTATCAGATCGCTGTCACCGGCAGCCTTCAGTGTTGCAGCCCTGCTGATGGTGAGTTGCAGTCCGGCGCCCGTTGCGGGCGTCTGTCTTGTCCCGCCTGTCGCCGATCCGTCCCGCCCGGAGGCCGGCATGGTGTGGATCCCGGCGGGGATTGTCGAGCTGGGCTCTGAGCAGTTCTTTGCCGAGGAGCGTCCCTTGCGTACCGCGCAGGTCGAAGGCTTCTGGATGAGCACACATGAGGTGACCGAAGGCGAGTTCGCCGCCTTCGTCGCTGCCACGGGCTATGTGACGCTCGCCGAACGCGAGGGCGAGAATGCAGGCGGTGGCGGCGTGTTTGGGCCGGGCGTGCAGGTGCGCGACTGGTCGGATATCCGCACTTGGTGGCGCTTCGAGCCGCGCGCGAGCTGGCGCCGTCCGCAAGGGCGCGAAACTGGCGGCATCTCGCAAAGCACACTGCCAGTCGTGCAGATCGCGTATGAAGATGCGCTGGCCTATGCGCGCTGGCGTGGTCACGACCTCCCCGGCGAGGCGCAATGGGAGTGGGCGGCACGCGGTGGCCTCTCCGGCGCACCCTATGTCTGGGGTGATGAGGTGCGCCCCGGCGGCGAATATCAGGCCAATCACTGGCAGGGGATATTTCCGGTGGAGGATTCCGGCGCGGATGGCCATGCAGGCCGCGCGCCTGTCGGTTGCTATGCCCCCAATGGCTACGGTCTTTACGACATGGCGGGCAATGTCTGGGAATGGACGACTGACCGATGGGAGCAACCCGGCTTTCGCGTGATCAAGGGCGGGTCTTTCCTGTGCTCGGACAGCTATTGCCACCGCTATCGCCCGGCAGCGCGCCAGCCGGGCGATGAACGTTTTTCAACCGAGCATCTGGGCTTTCGCACCGTCTGGCATGGGCCGCCACCACAGGAAGGGACGTGATCAGCGTCTCCGATTGGCGAGCAGCAGGACGCCGCCAGCCAGCAAGGCCAGAAGGAGAAGGCCCGCGCCTATGAAAACAGGCCTGTTCTGGCGCAGGAAGGCCTGCCAGCCGAGCGCAGCAATGCGTTCTGCCGCATTGAAATCGTCCGGCACCGGGATCACACCTACGCGCGCCTCGTAGGCGGCATAGGCTTCCAGCATGGAGGCGAAAATTTCCGGCTCGGCCTCTGACAGGTCGCGAGCCTCGCCGGGATCGTCTGCGAGGTTGAACAGGCGCCAGCGCCCATCGCCATGGGGCGCCATGCTGCGCGCAATCTTCCAGTCACCGCGCCAGAGCGCCGACATGCCCGACATTTCGAGGCCGATTGCCTCGTCATCGCCATAGACGCCTTGAACGTTGCCACTCAGGACTGGCAGGAGCGAACGGCCCGTTATCGGCTCACGCCCTTCCAGCGGCTGAGCGCCCGCGAGTTCCAGCAAGGTGGGCGCAATGTCGGTGACGAAGCTGAAGCCGGAGACAAGGCCGCGTGCTTCCACGCCCGGTCCCGAAATCAGCAGGGGCACGCGTACCCCGCCTTCACCTGCGTGGAACTTGAAGAGCGAGAAGGGCGAGGCAGAGGCCAGCGCCCATTCCGGGCCTATAAAGGCATAGGTGCCTTCCTCGCCGAGCGTCTCGACATCGCGCGAATAGCCCTGCATGGCCAGCCACAAGTCAAACGCCCAGTTGTCTGTCGGACGGTTGTATTCAGGCCCGTTGTCGGAGAGCACGATGACGATGGTGTTCTCCAGCCTGCCTTGCGCGTCGAGGCTGTCCAGAAGCCGGCCGACATGGTGGTCGGCAGCTTCCAGCATGCCGGCGGCCACTTCGCGCGATGCAATGACGAAGGCGCGCTCATTGTCTGAAAGACTGTCCCAGTCGCGCAGGCCCGGCGGAGGAGGCGCGAGCTCGGTCCCCGGTTCCACAAGACCCCGCTCTATCGCGGCCTGCAGGCGGGCTTCACGCAAGGCGTCCCAGCCAGCGTCGTAGACACCGTCATAGCGCTCGACGAATTCGCGCGGTGCCTGCAACGGGATATGGTTTGCCTGCAAGGACAGGACGGCGAGGAAAGGCCTCCCGGTATCTCCCTCATCGATGTAATTCAGAAGCCGGTCGGTGAGGAATTGCGAGGAGTAGAAGTCCTCGGGCAGGGACTCCACGGGGGTGGAATCCTCCCACCATTCGGCCCGCGTATAGTGCGGCAGGTAGGGCTGGTACTCCCAATTGTCCGCACCGGAGGAATCCAGGATGAAGCTGCGGTCAAATCCGCGTGCGGCAGGAAGAGCTGTCTCAGAGCGGCCCAGATGCCATTTCCCCGCGATGAAGGATTGATAGCCTGCCGCAGCCAGATGCTCGGCAATCGTCGCAACCGCGGTGTTGAGCTCGCCCTCATGGCCGAACTGGCCCTGATATTCGGGGATGACCATGTGTTCCAGCGTCGGGATACCGGTGCGGTGGCTGTCCGTGCCGGTCATCAGCATGGCACGGGTCGGCGCGCAGGTCGGGGCTACATGGAAATTGGTGAACTGCGCCCCCCGTTCGGCGAGCGCATCCATGTTCGGTGTGGCGATCTCGCTGCCATAGGCGCCTAGATCCGTCATGCCGATATCATCAAGAATGATCAGGAGGATGTTGGGGCGGTCGTCTGCTGCTGCCGGGGCGGCCAGCGCCAGCCCCAGAAACAGCGTCGCCAGCCAGCGGCTAGTTAGGCCAGTAGACATATTCGTCCTCCTCGCTCTCCTCCTCGCCCAGCGGCTGGTCGATGCCGACCGGCATTTCGGCGATGGATGGCCATAAGGGTTCGGCCAGAGTGGCGTTGTGCGCCTCCAGCAGCGCGAGCAGGTCCGCAACGCGCTCGAGCTCTTCTGCCGAGAGGTCACGGCGTTCTTCAGGGTCATTGGCTAGGTCGAACAGCCACACCCGGTCGGGCCGCTGCGCAACCTGCAGTTTCCAGCCCTGATGGATGACGGCCTGATAGTGCCCGCTGCGCCAGAAAAGGGTTTCATGGGGGTCGCCGCTCGCCTCGCCGGTCAGAAAGGCGGTCAGGTCTCGACCGTCCATTGGTGGCTCGGCAGGCAGGCTTGCGCCCCCGATGGCAGCCAGCGTCGGGGCAATGTCGATATGCTGGGAAAGTCCGGTCATTTGCGTGCCCGGTTCGATAACGCCAGGCCAGCTGACAAAGGTTGGCACGCGGATGCCGCCGCCGAAGAAGGTCGCCTTCCAGCCGCGATAGGGCGCATTGATACCGGGCAGGCCGATATAGTGCGCACCCCCATTATCGGAGGTGAAGACGATGATCGTGTTGTCCGCGATGCCATTGTCTTCCAGCGCGTCGAGCACGGCGCCGATACCGCGATCCAGCGAGCGGATCATGGCGCCATATACGCGCAAGGGATGGTCCTCGATATGGGCAAGCGCGTCATAGTCTGCGCGGTCAGCCTGCAAGGGCGAATGCGGCGCCCAATGGGCGAGGTAGAGGAAGAAGGGCCGGTTGCGGTTCGCGCCAATGACCTCCACCGCCTCGCGGGTGAAGTAGTCGGTAAGGTAGCCGTCGGGCTCGAAGCGCGCCGAATTGTTGTGCGTCACGGCGGCGCGCCCGATGGCCCAGTAGACCTGATCGATCGGGTCGAAATCCTGGCGTGCTTCCACGACGCCGGGGGAGCCAGCCGGCGCATAGAGCAGGCCCGCCAGTTCCAGACTCTCGTCGAAGCCCTGGCTCAGCGGATCAGAGCCGTTCGTATTACCCAGATGCCACTTGCCGACATGCACGGTGTGGTAGCCCGCATCCGACAGCATCTCGGCCAGCGTCACCTCCTCTGTTGGCAGGCCCATATCGGCAAAGGCGGGCATATCGCCTTGCGCGTCGCGCATCAGGAAGGGCCGGCGGTCCGCGCGTCCGCGCTCTACATGGCGGACGACCTGCGTCATGCCGGGCGGGGTAGGGGTGAACTCGAACCCTGTGCGGGTAGGATAGCGTCCTGTCATCAGGGCAGCGCGCGAGGGCGCACAGGTGCCGCTGGCGGCATAGGCATTGGTCAGCTGCACGCCGCTGCGGGCAAGGCGGTCGATATTGGGCGTCGGCACGCTGCCACCCGCCACACCGCCATGCAGGGTCAGGTCGTTCCAGCCCAGATCATCGGCCACGATGAGAATGATGTTGGGCGGCTGTTCGCCTGCCGGAGCCTCGGCCGGCCCTGCCTGCCAGTCCACGTCTCTCGAAGGGCCGATCGGGTTGCGGATGTCCTGCACCAGGCCCGGCAGATAGATGAAGTAGCGGTCAAAAGCCCAGAAGGCCGAGACGCCCAGCACGACGAGTGCACCAGCCGCTATCAGCAATCCGCGGACGAGCCCTGAAGACATGGCCGTCTGCCCTCCCCTTGTTTGCGGCTTGCCACTCCGGGCAGGCTCGTTAATATACAACTGTAAAATTAATATCCCGACCTGTCCAACGCAAAAGCGAAAATCGTCATGGCCCGCTTGTCCGCTTCTCTGGACCGAAAGCCGCGCCGGCCTGGCCGGCCGGTAAAGATCGCCCCTGAGGAGCAGAGGCGGCGCATTCTGGATGCGGCGGCGGCGCAGTTTGCCCGGCGCGGGTTTGAAGGCGCATCCTTGCGCGACATTGCAGGTGATGCGGGCCTCTCCCACGCGGTGATCCGGCATTTCTTCGGCAGCAAGGATGATCTGTGGGATGCCGCTGCGGCCGACCTGTTCGGACAGATGAATGCGGCCATGGCCGAGGCGCTGGGTCAGGTGGACCTGAACGATCCCGAAGCGCGCATGGAGGCGCAGGTGCGCGCCACGGTACGCACAGCCTCACGCATTCCCTGGCTGGCCGGTTTTGTGATGCAGGCCGGACTGGCGGGCGGTGAACGCTACGAGACCTTGGTGGAACGCCATCTGCGCCCGGCCTATGCATTCACACTGGAGCCGTTCTACCAGATGAAGGAGGCCGGCCGGGCCCATGTGCCCGATGCCCACTTCCTCTTCATGCTCTCTACGAATGCCGCGATCGGACCGTTTGCGCAGAGCGCGAATGCGCGCGCGCTTGCCGGGCTCGATCTTTCAAATCCCGCCATTGCCGAGCGTTATGCCGACGTGCTTGTCACCGTTCTCAAACATGGCGCGCTGCGGCCTGCCGGACAGTCAACGACATAAGGGGAGGAAAGCCATCATGATGCCGGGCCAGTACACAGTTTACGGGGCGGATCCGTCCTATTTCACCCGCAAGGTGGAGGCGGCCTTTCGCTATATGCGCATCAACCATGCCGCCCGTCCCAAATCGCCTGACGTAAGCGCCCGGCTCGAGGCGCGCTCCGGCACCCATCTCATCCCGGTTGTGGAGACGCCGGAAGGATGGGTCATTCACGACTCCACCTACATAATCGAGCTTCTGGATGCGCGCTTTCCCGCGCACACGGTCATTCCCAAAACCCCGTTCCAGTACATTGCCTGCCGTCTGATGGATGACTGGATCGATGAGTGGTTCACACGCGCGGCCCTGCACCTGCGCTGGATTGATGATGCGGACGCCGCCATCTGCGCGCGAAAGATCGCGATGGATATGGGCGGGGGCACGCATGACCGCCCGCTGACACCGGCTGAAGAGGAATCGGTATCGGCAACCGCCGCCTTTGTGATGCCATGGGGACGCCGCGCCATGACGGTGATGGGAGCGGGCCCGGAATACCAGGAAGGCCTGCGCACCGAGTTCGGCGAGTTTCTGCGCCAGTGCGCGGCACTGGTTGGCAAGGATGGCGGGCTTTTCGGGCGCCGGCTCTCGATGGCGGACCTCGGCCTTCTGGGTGCCATGAAGGCGCACTTTGCTGCCGATGACTATGCGCGCAATTTTGTGCAAGGCGAGGCACCGGCGATACTGGACTGGACGGATCGTGCCTGGGAGCGCCGTGACGAGGGCGAGGGCTGGCTGGCCGATGACGCCTTGCCGGAAGGGTTGGGCGGACTCCTCACACTGATGCGCGGCGGCTTCTGCCAGTACATGGCGGCCAACCGGTCAGCACTGGAGGCGGGAGAAAAATCGTCCTGGTTCACCATAGCCAATGGCCAGGAAGTGCGCATGATCACACGCAAGCCGGTCGAGGATACGCGCCTTGCCACACAGGCGGCTATCGCGGCGCTGCCTGCTGCGGATCGTGCGAAGGTGCGCGAATGGCTGGGCGATCACGGCATTCTGGCCGTGTACGAGGAGTGAGCCATGCTGGAACTTTACACCGCGCCCACGCCAAATGGCTGGAAGATATCCATCGCGCTGGAGGAGCTTGGCCTTCCCTATGCGGTGCGTGTCCTGCAGCTGCAGAAAGGTGACCAGAAGCAGGCTGACTATCTCAGGCTCAATCCCAATGGCCGCATCCCGACGCTCGTCGATCCTGACGATGGCGGGAGGGTCATCTTCGAATCCGGTGCGATCCTCCTCCATCTGGCAGAGAAGACCGGCAAGCTTCTGCCCACTGACGCTGACGGCCGCTCGCGCGCGATCCAGTGGCTGTTCTGGCAGGTGGGCGGGCTGGGGCCGATGCAGGGCCAGGCAAACGTCTTCTTCCGTTACCTGCCGGAGAAGATCCCGCTCGCCATCGAGCGCTATCAGGGCGAGACACGCCGGCTCTATGAGGTGATGAACAGCCGGCTGGCCGAAGCGCCGTATCTGGCCGGTGACACCTATTCCATCGCCGACATTGCCGCATTCCCCTGGGTGTTCGCGCATTTCTGGGCAGGGGTGCAGCTGGACGGGCTGACCCATCTGCTCGACTGGAAAGCGCGCCTCGAACAGCGGCCCGCCGTCTTGAAGGGCCTGTCTATCCCGCCACTGCCCGATCTTTCGAAACTGGCGCAGGCCGGTCAGGACCTGGTGAAGGGATGAAAACGCTTCTGCCGCGCATCATCACCAGTCCCGCCTTGCGCGCCGTGCAGCGCGGCTTTGCTGCCTCCCGGCGGCGGCTCAATTTCTCGCGCCCCGTCGTGCACTATTTCCATCAGGTCGATGACCCGTATTCGGCGCTGGCCGCACGTGCCCTGCCGCATCTGGAGACGGTCTGGGGGGCACGCATTGTCCAGTGCATCGTGCCGCCGCCGGATGCTGCGGCCGCGCCCGATGCCGAGCGGCTGAAGCTGTGGTCCTTGCGTGATGCACAGACGCTGGCGCGGGGGCTCGGCATCGAGCCGAGCTTTACAGACATACCGTCGGACGAATTGCTTGCCAGGGCGCAAGGCGCGCTCGCCGGCGTAGATGACGCGACGGTATTCGCAGCCATTTCCAGCGCCATCGAACGGGCCTTCAAGACCGGGAAGGCATCCACCATCCCGCTTGCCAGCGGGGACGCGAAATCCGCACTCGCCAAGGGCCTGCGCGCCCGGCGGGGCCATTATCTGGGCGGCATGTTCGCCTTTGAGGGGGAATGGTATTGGGGGCTCGACCGGCTGCCCTATCTGGAGGACCGGCTGGCGAAGATCAGGCGCGGCGGCTCCCGCTTCGTCAAAGCGCGCGATGTCACGCTGGAGGTGAAAGCCTCCAGCAAGGATACAATCGAAGCCTTCGTCTCCTTGCGCAGCCCCTATACCTACATCGCCATGCCCCGCCTTATCGCGCTGGCAGAGGCGAGCGGGGCAAAGCTGCGCCTGCGCCCGGTCCTGCCGATGGTGATGCGCGGCCTGCCCGTGCCGCTTGCCAAGCGGCTCTATATCCTGCGCGACACAAAACGCGAGGCAGAGCGCCTCGGCCTGCCCTTCGGCAAGGTGTGTGATCCGGTGGGCGAACCGGTCAATCGCGGTCTTGCAGTGCTCTTTTCGGTGCTTGAGAGCGAAAGGGGCGCCAGCTTCCTCCTCTCCTTCCTGCAGGGCGTCTTTGCCGAAGGCGTGGATGCAAGCAGCGATGACGGGCTCGAACACCTGTGCCTTCGCGCCGGGGTCTCCCGCGCAGAGATGGACGCAGCACTCACCGATCAAAGCTGGCGCGCACGGGCCGAAGCCAATCGCGAGGCAATGCTCGAAGCCGGTCTGTGGGGTGTGCCGAGCTTCAGGGTGAACGACCTGCCCGCCCATTGGGGACAGGACCGTCTCTGGGCGGTTGAAGAGGATTTGCGCTCGCTGCGGCGCTAGGGCTCCTGTTGGTTGGCATTATCCGCATCGGTGCGGCGCAAGGGCTCGGACAGGCGCTCGGGCACCTTGTCTTCCGACTTGCGCAGCCAGCGGTCGAGACCGGGATTGTTTTCCCGGCGCCGTTTCAGCCAGTTCCTCACCGACTGTGATGTCGCAACGAGCAGGCCCAGTCCGACAGGGATAAGCACAATGCCCAGCGGGATGGGAGACCACGATACCGCGAGCCCCGCAATCAGGATCAGGACGCCCAGGATTTTCAGAAATAGCGACATCAGACCTCCTTGCAGCCCTCGCGGCGCAGGGTGTTGAAAATTCGGGCCGGGCCGGGATTACAGCCAGTCAGGACTGCTTGACCTTTTCCGGCTTTCCCTTGCGCGGGGTCGAGGCCATTTCCTCAAGCTCGTCCTCGGACATGGACTCTGCCATTTCCTTGGACGCACCTTTCAGTTCGCTTTTCTTGATGTCGCCGCGTTTCACGGCGAGGGCTGCGCCTGCAGCCTTCTGCTGACTTTTCGATTTGGCGGGCATGGAAACCTCCTTGCCATCGCTGTCGCTGCGCGCCCTTCGGGCACTGAAATGACAACCCGGCGCGTGGCGAAACGTTCCTTGCTGGGTGAGGGCTGTGCAGGTTCTGCGTGCGTCTGCCGGAACCTTCGGCGCGCAAGGCGGGTTACCCTGCCAGGCCGATAGCCGGGCAGGAGGGCGCGATGGTCCGACCCCTACAGGACAACACGGTGCAGGCATGACGCCGGGCGTAGCCTGGGCGTCCGATGCCTATTGCGGTCCGCCAGCGCTGCCGGACAGTCTCTGGACCAGCTGGAATGCTGACCCGCTATTGATTGCAGGTCTGCTTGTAGCGCTGCTCGGCGGGACGATCCTTGCCTCGCGCCGCAGCGGTGATGAGCGCCGGCGCAATCCGGCCCTGCTGGCAGCCTGGCTGATAGCCTTCACGCTCTATGTTTCCCCATTTTGCGCGATGAGCGTGGCTCTCTTCTCGATGCGCGCGGTCAATCACCTTGTGCTGGTGGCCGTGCTGGCGCCATTGCTGGCCTACGGGCTTGGCGGGCGGCGTCTGACCGGCGGGCTGGCGATTGCCGGTGTGCTGCACACCGTCATTTTCTGGTTCTGGCATGCGCCTGCGCCTTATGGCGAAGCCTTGAGCCATGACGCCATTTACTGGCTGATGCAGGCGAGCCTCCTCTGCAGCGGCGTCTGGTTCTGGCGGGCCTTGATGGCGCGCTGGAGCGATATCACTGCAACGGCTGGGACACTGGCCGGTTTTGCTGCGCAGATGGGCCTGCTCGGCGCGCTCATCGCGCTGGCGCCGCAAGCGCTTTACGAGCCGCATCTGGCGACCACGACTGTCTGGGGTCTTTCCGCCCTGGAGGATCAACAGCTCGCCGGTCTCATCATGTGGGTTCCGGGTGTGCTGCCCTATCTCGCGGCCCTCGCCCTCGCCGTGGCATCGGCTCTGGGCCTGAAGCGGAGCGCGGACGGGCGGTGATGCTGATCGCACTGAAATCGATCCATATTCTGGCGATAACGCTGTGGGCGGGCGGGCTCATTGCGCTGCCGGTCCTGTTGCGGCGGGACAATGAAATGCCCAGCCGCGCCGCCGTGGTGCGGCTCCATCATTTCTCGCGCTTTGCCCATGATGCGCTGGTCTCGCCCGCGGCGGTCATCGCCATTGCCAGCGGCATCTCGCTGATCTTCTTTGTGCCCGCGCAGGACTGGCTGTTTCTGAAACTCGCAGCCGTATCCGCGATGGCTGGCATTCACATGCTGGTTGCCCGCGTGCTGGACCAGCTCGAAGCGCCGGGCGCGCGCCCGACACCACTGGTGCGGGCAGGCCTGCTGACAGGCGCGTGCGTCACGTCGGGCGCGGTTCTGCTCCTGGTGCTTGGACGCCCGGATCTGCCCGATGGCTGGATGCCGGGCTGGCTCCTGCAGGGTCAGGAGGGGGAATTGCCCTTTATCTCCGAAGACGGAAGCGGGGGTTCCTCGTCTTCCTCTACCGGCAGGGAGATGCCGACCTGATGTTCAAACACCAGCTTTCCGCCATGCCAGCCGGCAATGCCGACAAGGCCAAGCGCCAGCCAGCTCAGGATCAGGCCCCAGGGCAGGATGGCCTCGGCGCCCTGTTGCAGGCGCAAGGACCAGCTAGCGCCCATCACACCGAGCAACACCATTGCCGCGACGCCATGGCTCCATGCGGCGGCGCGGCGGCGCACGCCGGGCACGAGCAGCAATTCGGCAGCGCCCGCGAGCGCGGCAAGGCAGCCCATGAGGAAGCCGCCCCCGCTCGCCCAGATGGCAGCGCGCGCCCAGAACGGGTCGCTGGTCCACCAGTAGGCGACATCGCAGAACGCCAGTGCGAAGGCACCGGCAATGGGAAAGGCAACCAGCATGGCGTGAACCGGGTGCCCGGCAACGGCGATGCGGCTGTCGAGGTCGTGATAGGCCGGGTCGGCGGCAGAGGGGTTGTGGAAGGTCTGCGAGTTTTCCTCGCTGCGAGTGTCCGCCATCTGCGTCTCCCCTTGCTCCTTGGCCTTGCCGCAACCGGGCTGTCCGGGTGCGAGGGTGCGCTTTCCGCGCTGGACCCTGCTGGCCCCGCCGCGCAGTCGATCGCGACCGTGTGGTGGGTGATGATGAGCGGATCGCTCCTCATCCTCATCTTCATGATGGGCCTGGTCCTGTTACCCTTCCTGAAACGGCATCAGGCCCGCGAGGTTCCCGAACACGTCTGGCTTTGGGCCGGAGGGCTGGCCTTTCCGATGGTGGTACTCACGGCACTTCTGGCGTGGGGACTGCCATCGGGGCAGTCCATGCTGGCCGGTGGCGAGGACGGGGTTCACACCGTGCGGGCCGATGCATTCCAGTGGGGCTGGGACTTTGCCTACCCTGACAGCCCGGCTGTCACGCGCAACGTGCTGTACATCCCGGCAGGCGAGCCGGTCGATGTGGAAATTCGCTCTGCCGATGTGATCCATGCGTTCTGGGTGCCGCGCCTTGCAGGCAAGACCGACGCCATTCCCGGCACGGTCAACACGTTGCGCATCATCGCGCCGGAGCCGGGCATTTATGAAGGCATGTGTGCGGAGTTCTGCGGGCTTGATCACACCACGATGCGCTTTCAGGTGATCGCCCATGCACCAGCGGAATACGAGGCGCGCCGCGCCGCAGGCTTAGACGGCGAGGCGACACCATGAGCGGGCAGACACCTGTCGGCCTGCACCGCGCGCTCGATGCCCTCTGGCGCGCGCCAAAGGGGCTTGCAGCGCTCTCGGCGGTCAATCACTCCGTCGTTGGACGGCGCTTCATCCTGACCGCCTTTATCTATTTCGCGATTGGCGGGCTTCTGGCCATGCTGATCCGCGCCCAGCTCGCCCGCCCCGATAATCCCTTCCTCGGGGCGGAGGCCTACAACCAGATCTTCACCATGCATGGCACGGTGATGATGTTCCTCTTCGCCATCCCCCTGATCGAAGGGGTCGCACTCTACCTCCTGCCCAAGATCATGGGCGCGCGCGACCTCGCCTATCCGCGCCTCTCCGCGTTCGGGTACTGGTGCTACCTCTTTGGCGGCACGATCATCCTGGTGGCCATGCTGGCCGGGGTAGCGCCCGATGGCGGCTGGTTCATGTATACGCCGCTGGCGTCTGCCACCTACACGCCCGGCATCAATGCCGATGTCTGGCTGCTGGGCGTCACCTTCGTGGAGATTTCCGCCGTCTGTGCGGCGGTGGAGATCGTCGTGACGGTGCTCAAGGTGCGCACTGCGGGCATGGCGCTCACACGCCTGCCCCTGATGGCCTGGTACCTGCTGGTCACGGCGGCGATGATGCTGATCGCCTTTCCGCCCCTGATCCTTGGCAGCGTCCTTCTGGAGATCGAGCGGGCCTTCAACTGGCCGTTCTTTGACCCGGAGCGCGGCGGCGCGCCTTTGCTCTGGCAGCACCTGTTCTGGCTGTTCGGTCATCCGGAGGTCTACATCATCTTCCTGCCCGCCGCCGGGGCGGTCTCCACCCTGATTCCGGTCTTCGCGCGTACGAAAATCGTCGGCTATGCGTGGATCGTCGCCGCCATCATCGCGCTGGCTTTCCTCAGCTTCGGGCTGTGGGTGCACCACATGTTCACCACCGGCATCCCGCATCTGGCGCTCGCCTTCTTCTCGGCAGCCTCCATGCTGGTGGCGGTGCCGACCGCGGTCCAGATCTTTGCGTGGATCGCGACGCTGATGCGCGGGCGGCCGCAGATGAGCCTGCCCATGCTCTACCTGATGGGGTTCTTTTCGGTCTTCATCCTTGGCGGGCTGACAGGCGTGATGCTCGCGCTCGTACCCTTCAACTGGCAGGCGCACGATACGCATTTCGTCGTTGCCCATCTGCACTATGTGCTGATCGGTGGGTTCGTGTTCCCGATGCTGGCAGCCGCCTATTACTGGCTTCCGCTGATGACGGGGCGATTGCCTGTGTTTGCAGTGTCGAGAACGGCTTTCTGGCTCATCTTCCTCGGCTTCCACGGCACCTTCCTGATCATGCATTTCACCGGGTTGATGGGCATGCCGCGCCGTGTCTTCACCTATGGGGCGTCTGACGGCTGGGACACGATGAACCTCATCTCATCGGTGGGCGGTTTCGTGATGACGGCGGGCTTTGCCCTGTTCGTCATCGACCTGGTCCTGCAAACCCGGTTCGGTCGGCGTTTCCGGCGCAATCCGTGGGGCGGAACAGGGCTGGACTGGGCGATGCCGACGCCTGCGCCCAGCTATAACTTTGCCGCGCTGCCACGTGTGGACGACCGTGATCCGTTGACCGTCAATGCGCGCCTCGGCGCCGAGATAGCATCAGGCAAGGGATATCTTGCCGGGGCGCCGCGCGGACAGATGGAGACACTGTGCGTCGACATGGTGACGGGCGAACCTGACCATGTGCTGGTCCTGCCGCAAAATGACTACACGCCGTTCTGGATGGCGCTGTCGCTCGCCATCTTTTTTGTCGCCTTCCTGCTGAGCGTCTACTGGATTGCGCCCCTCGGCCTCGTGCTGGCAACCGTGTTTGGCTGGCGCTGGCTCTGGTCCCTCGGCGCAAAAGCCGATCCGGAGCCGATAGAGGCGGCGAAGGGAGAGTGGCTGCCGGTGCATTATGCCGCCTCCAGCGTACCAACCCTGCTCGGACTGAAATACTTTCTCGCCGCCAATGCCGCCTTCTTCGGCTCTCTCGCGTTCGGCTTTCTGTTCCTGTGGACAACGGCTCCGGACTGGCCGCCGCCGGACTTTCTCGCCGCCAACCCGGTCTCGCTGACGGGGGCCGTTATCGGTCTTGCCGGCCTGGCAGGTTTTGCGTGGGCGGCACGGCGGGCCAATGCAAGGCGCCTTAAACGTGCCCGTGTGCTTCACCTTGCCGGGTCTCTCGTTTCAACTCTGATTGCCGGTGCGGGTCTGGCCGCCATCGCCGTCCTCGATGCGCCCGCGCCGCAAACCCATGCCTATGCGGCAGTCACAATGGCGATCCTGGGCTATGTCCTGTTGCACCTGATCCTGGGCTTACTGTTCTGCGCCTATGCGCTCGCGCGCATCGGGGCCGGCTATGTCTCGGCGCTACGCTCTGCCGACATGCGAGGGACGGCCATCTGGCAGACCTACACCGCAGTCACCGGGCTTGGGGGTCTGGCCCTGCTCGTTCTGGCGCCCTGGGGGATGGGATGAACAAGGCCTTGCGCCGCGTCCGCGGCCCCGATCTCTACTGGCTTATCGCAGGCTTCACGCTCTGGGCGATCGGGTTTTGTGCGCTTTACGGCGTGCATGCCATCGGGTGCCGGGCCGGATGGGAAGAGGCGGCATTTGCAGGCATCAGCCTGAACCGGACTGTACTGATCGCGGTCTATATCACCCACATCGCTCTGGGCGCAGCGCTTTACTGGCCCTTGCGGCGCGTCGCCGCGCGCTGGCAAGGCGCATCGGCTGAAACGCTGGCGCGCATCTGTGTGATTGTCACGGTCGCGGCCACGCTGTCGACACTCTGGATCGGCGCGCCGGTCCTGTTTCTCGATGCCTGCCGCTAGAGGTTCACGACGAGCGCAAAACCTGCCGCCAGCAAGACGGCGAATCCTACAAGGGCGACGGCGGTGACAAGGGCCAGAACAGGTCTCATCGTCTCTGCCTCCTAGACCAGATCGAAGATTTCAGCGTCGATTGCGGCAAGCGGTACGCCCATGGCGCGCAAATGCGACTTTGCTGCGTCGGTGAGCGGGCCAGGGCCGCACAGGAAGTGTGGCCATTGGTGTGTCTCCTCTGGCAAATGGCGCTCCAGCAGTTCGCGGTCGATAAAGCCGGATTCGCCTTCCCATCCTGCTGGCGGGTTTTCGGGCACGTGTACCAGATGCAGGTTCAGCCGCTTTTCGAGCTCTTCGAGTTCATCGCGGAAATGCGCGGTGTCCATGTCCTTGGTGGCATAGATCAGGATGACCCGCCGCTGGTCGCCGCGCGCATCAAGGGCGTGGATGTTGCTGATCATGGGCGTGATGCCGACCCCGCCGGCAATCATGACAAAGCCTTCTGCGTCCGGGTCGTTATCGACCGAAAAAGCCCCGAAGGGGCCGTCCAGATAGGCCTTCGCGCCGGGCCGGGTGCGTGCCGCCCAGGCGCTGAAATCGCCCAGCGGCTTGATCGAGAGCGTAACCTGCGGCCCGTGTTCGGGCGGGGTGGAGATGGTGAAGGGATGCTCCTTCAGCGCGAAAGGTGAAGCGCCGAGCGTGAGCCAGACAAACTGGCCGGGCTTCCAGTTCTTCAGACCCTCGCCTTTGGGTTCCAGTACGAGAGAATGGACACCGCCTTCGCGCGGAATGTTCTCAACGATGCGCCATGGGTTGCGCCACAGGCGGAAGGGCCGGACGAGGCGCGTCCAGACCAGAAGCCCGGCCCAGCTCACGGCCACGCCCAGCCACAAGATCCGCTTGTCGGCCTCGCCGGTGAAATGACCTACGCCCAGAATATGCGTGACTGCCGACCCGAAGGCGATGACGGCCAGGATCACATGCCCGTAGCGCCAGAGGCCGTAGGGCAGGTGCAATGTCTTGCGAAGTTCGGACGTGATGACGAGGAGGACAAAGCTGGCCAGCGCCACGCGCCCCATTGTCAGTTCCCAGCGCGCGGTCAGGGGATTGAGGTCCCCCAGTTCGGGCTGGAACCAGATGTAGAGAATGCCGAAATGGCCGAGCATCAGCGCCACCGCGCCAATCGCGAAATAGCGGTGGAACAGGTAGACTATGTCGATGCCATAGGGCCGCGTGATGGGCTGGAACCGGGCGGTCAGGACGAATTGAAGACCGGCGGCGGCCAGAGCGCCAAAGCCCAGCCCCATCGAAAAGTCCCAGAGTACGCTTCTCCCGCTGGCGCGTTCACCGGCCAGAAGGACGATGAAGGGCAAGGCGAGGGCAAAGGCGGCAAGGGCGACCCAGAGGGCCGCCTTGATCGGGAGACGGTCGAGGCGCAAGCTCATCAAACGGGAACGCACCAATCCGGCACGCGTTGCATGCTCCAGAGGCAATGCCGGTTGTTGCGGCATGCGGACATCAAGGAGACGCGCGATGAAGTGGCGGCAGAACCTGATCAGCAAACCCCTGATGCGCTTGTATGCAGGCGTCGTACCCGCCATGTCCGAGACCGAGGCTGAAGCCATCGAAGCCGGTACAGTGTGGTGGGACCGCGAGATCATGTCGGGCCGTCCGGATTGGGACTACCTTGCCGGGCTGAAGACCGGCGTGCTGACGGCGGACGAGCAGGCCTTCATCGACGGCCCGGTCCAGACCCTGTGCGCAATGCTGGACGACTGGCAGATCGAGCATGAATTGCGTGACCTGCCCGAGCCTGTCTGGGATTTGCTGGTCCGCGAGGGCTTCTTCGCGATGATCATTCCGGCCGACCATGGCGGGAAGGGCTTTTCCGCCTTTGCCCATTCGGAAATCGTGCGGATGATCGCCACGCGTTCCATCACGGCTGCCGTCACCGTGATGGTGCCCAACTCGCTCGGCCCTGGCGAGTTGCTGATGCTCTACGGGACAGACGAGCAGAAGCAGACTTATCTGCCGCGTCTGGCCAGCGGAAAGGACATTCCCTGCTTTGCGCTGACCGGCATTGAGGCTGGTTCTGACGCTTCTGCCATGAGCGATGAGGGCGTCGTCGTTGAGCGTGAGATCAAGGGCGAGCGCGTGCTCGGCATCGAGATCACCTGCAACAAACGCTACATCACGCTCGCGCCGGTTGGGACGCTGGCCGGGCTTGCCTTCAAGCTGCGGGACCCGGACGGGCTTCTGGGCGGTGAGGAGGAGCGCGGGATTACTGTCGCCCTCGTCCCGACCGATACGCCAGGTCTCGAGACCGGGCGGCGCCACCAGCCTTCGGGGCTCGCTTTCCAGAACGGTCCTGTAAGCGGCGAGAAGGTTTTTGTGCCGATGGACCAGGTGCTCGGCGGGCGCGAGCAGATCGGAAAGGGCTGGAAGATGCTGATGGGCGCGCTGGCGGCGGGCCGCGGCATTTCGCTACCCTCCTTGAGCTGTGCAGGCGGCGCCGTGGCGGCCGTCTCGACCGGGGCCTATGCCCGCGTGCGTGAGCAGTTCGGCATGGCAATCGGCAATTTTGAAGGCGTGCGTGAACCGCTCGCCCGGATTGCGGCCAATGCCTATTTGCTCGATGCCGGGCGCTATCTGACCAGTGCCGGGATTGATGCAGGCGAGAAGCCTGCCGTCGTTTCCGCAATCATGAAATATCACGCCACCGAGCGCCTGCGTCAGTCGATCAACGATGCGATGGACGTGCATGGCGGCAAGGCCATCATGGAGGGGCCGCGCAATCATCTGGCAACAGCCTACAAGGCCATTCCGGTCGCGATCACCGTGGAAGGCGCGAACATTCTGACCCGCAGCCTGATCATTTTCGGACAAGGCGCAATACGCTGCCATCCCTATCTGCTCAAAGAGATGGAGGCGGTCAGAAACCCGGACAAGGAAGAAGGCCTCAAAGCCTTCGACAAGGCCCTGTTTGCGCATATCGGGCACGATATCGCGAATTTTTCGCGGGCCTTCGTCCACGGTCTGACCTTTGGCCGGTTCGCCCACGCGCCGGACAAGGCGGGGGAGCTTGCACCCTATTACCGGCAACTGACCCATGCTTCGGTACGTCTCGCGGTTATTTCCGAAGTGGCGCTGGGTGTGCTCGGCGGCGCGTTGAAGCGCAAGGAATCCCTGTCCGCGCGGCTGGGTGACATTCTGGCAGAAATCTACCTGCTCTCAGCCGTGCTGAAACGCTATGACGCGGAAGGCCGGCAGGCTGAGGACAAGCCCTTGCTGGACTGGTGTTTCGAGGATGGCCTCTACCGGATCCAGCAGCGGCTGCGTGCCGTCATTCGCCATTTCCCGGGCTTCCATTGGCGGGTGCTGCTGCGTCTGGTGATCTGCCCTCTGGGCCAGCATCGCCAGCCCCCGTCCGACACGCTGATGCATGCGGCGGCAGAATGCCTCCTGAGTGAGACCGGTACGCGTGAACGCCTCGGCCGCAACGTCTACACCGGCTCCGGCGATGATCCACTGGCGGTACTGGAACGTGCGTTCCGGGCCGTGGTCCGGCGCGATGCCCTTCTGAAGAAGGCAAAGGATGCGGGCGTCAAACCCGATGAAGCTCTTGCCAACGGCGTGCTGTCACAGGCCGAGCTTGACGAAATCCGGGCAGCGGATGCGCTCGCACGCGAGGTGCTGCTGACGGACGATTTCGAGGCTGGCCGGATCGAGAAGGGCCACGCCGCGCAGGATGCGGCCTGAAGCGCGCATCCTGCACGCGGACAGTCGCTATTCGTCAGCTTCGCTGTCGTCTTCGCCGCCTTCCAGCGGACCGGCATAGTGCCAGTTCATGAAGGGCTGGCTGGCAAAGGAGAGCCGCAGATCCTCTCCACTGCCATAGAACTCCACCTGATCGAACGGGCCACCCTCGCGCAGACCCGTCGCCTGTTCAAACAGGCCCGGTCCGATCTGCTCGAAATAGAGGGTCTGGCCGATCGCCTCGATGGTCAGCGCATTATCGCCCACCGCGCGCACAACTGCATGCATGAGCGGGTGCGGCTCGGTTGAATAGTCGCGGCGATTGACGAGATAGCGGCCCTCGAAATTGCCCGCTTCTGCCTGTTCGGTCCATCGCGGGGACGGCTCTTGGGGAAAGAGGCGTCCGGTGATGGCTGCGGACAGCTCACCTTGCGCTGGGCGGCCTGCAGGGGCTGCCACGATGGAGAGGAAAACGCCGGTCTGTGTTTCCGGAGACAGGATCATGTTGGAGCGGAAATCGCGCATCGCGCCGGCATGGCCGATCAGGCGCGGTCCTTCCTCGCGATAGACCAGATAGCCATGTGCCATGCCCGGCAGGCGCGGCGCATTGGTAATGGAGTTGCTTTCCAGCAGAGCTACCGATTCTGCGCTGAGGATGCGGGCCTCTCCGAGTGCGCCGTCATTGAGCATCGCCATCATGAAGCGGGCCATGTCCGGGCCGCTGACCGTGGCCGAGCCTGCCGGCATCACCATCGAATAATAGTCGAACGTCCGCGCGGTGAAGCGCCCGTTCTCGAGGTCGTGACCGAGGGCAATGCGATCTGCCAGCGCTTGGGGCAGGGGTTCGCGGAATGTCGAGGATGTCATGCCGAGCGGCTGGAAAATGTGTGCCTCGACATAGTCGGCAAAGTGCTCGCCCGAGACCTGCTCGACGATATAGCCCGCCAGCGAGGTGCCCCAGTTGGAGTAGGCTACTTCCTCGCCCGGTGCCCGCACCCGCGCTGGAACATGGGTGCGCGTCCATTCGGCATGATCGATCAGGGCTTGCGGGTCGGTGGTCGTAAACCCGCCGACATCGCTCATGCCCGGCGTGTGCTGTAACAGGTCCCGCACGGTGATCGGTTCCCCGTTAAAGGGTTCGATCTCGAAATCGATGTGCGCGTTGACGTCATCATCAAGCGAGACCCGTCCCTGTTCGACGAGCTGCATGAGCGCGACCCAGGTAAACATTTTCGAGATGGAGCCGGGCCGGAAGAGCGTGCTTTGCCCGTCGACGGGTACGCGGTTCTCGACATCGGCAAAGCCGTAACCCCGGCTCATCACCACTTCGCCCTGATGGACGACCGTCACGAGCGCGCCGGACACTTCGCGCGAGGCGATCTGCTGGGCCATCACGCCGTCAATGAAGGCCGGCAGGGTTTCGATGCGTGCCGGATCAAGGGTTGCCGTCACACTGCCGCTCGGCTGCGCCAGCGCAGGCATGGCGTGAAGCGGCATGAGGGCAAGGACGGTGGCTAGAAGTAGTCGGCGGGCAGGGCGCATGGCAATTTCCTTTTTTGGCGGACACGGCGGCTAGTCGGCGTCAGCGGGGGCCAGGGCCTCGAACACGGCCTCCGCCAGCACAGGGGTGCCGCGTGCCGCCGGGCCGATCGTGTTGACAAGAAGCACGATGGTCACGTCCTGGTCAGGGTAGTGCATGAGAGAGGCATTGAAGCCGTTGATCGAACCGCCATGGCCGATAAAGCGGTGACCGCCCCTTTCTCCGGTCATGATGCCGAAGCCGTAGTCTGAAATGTTCGTGGAGCCGCCTTGGGTGGCGCGCGCCGCACTAGCGAGAGAGCCGTCGATCAGCCGCGCCGGTGCCAGCATGAGCGAAAGGCCGTCCTGCGATACAACCTCACCGCCGAGAAGGGCGTGTGTCCACACAAGGAGATCGCGCGGTGTGGAGCGCATGGCTCCCGCGCCCGCAGCAACGCTCAGGGAAAGATGGGTGGTGTTCGTAAAGTCGCCCGGAGCATCTTCAACGACGTCATAACCTTGTGCCCGTCCAGGTACGATCTCGGCTGCGGTGTCGATGCGGGTCCGCGTCATGCCCAGAGGCTCGAAAACGCGCTGCTCCAGAAAGTCCGCGAGCGGCATGCCTGCAGCGCGCGCCGCAATATAGTCCAGCAGCATGTAGCCGGTATTGCTGTAGCTCCAGCCGGTACCCGGGTCGAAATCGTAGAGCGGGTCCGCGCTGCGGATATAGGCCAGCATGCGCGCCTCGTCGTGCTCGAGCGGCGCAGCAATCGCCATGAAGCCCTCAAGAGAGGTGTAGTTGTGCAGGCCGGAGGTGTGCTGCAGCAAATGGCGGATCGTTACCTCTCCGCCGCGTGGAAAATCGGGGAAATAGGCGTCAATCGTGTCATCGAGCGATAGCCGGCGCTCTTCAGCCAGCAGGAGAATGGCCGCTGCGGTAAACTGCTTGGTGACCGAGCCGATGCGGAAAACCGTGTCTTCCGTAACCGGCACCTCATGCTCCAGATTGGCGAAGCCATAGCCGTTCACCACGAGTATCTCGCCGCGATGTGCGATCCCGATCGACAGTCCCGGCGCCTCGCCCGCTTCAAGCACTGTGCTGGCAAATGTGCCGGCTGCCTCGGCCGCACGGCTTGCAGCATCCTCTGCAGCAATTGCTGTAGAGGCTGCCGAGAGAAGCAGGGGGAGGCAGGCAAGGGCAATCTGGAAAAGGCGGGTCATGGCGGCCTCCGGACAGAAATGGTGCCGCAGAGCGAAGCACTCATTCTTTCTCTTGGCAATCCCAATCAGAGAATTGCGTCCTGAATGGATAAATTTTAATCCGCATGGCGGTGCGGAGACTGGCGCTTGTGTTCCACCAAGGTCCGCTTATTATATCGTATACGATTTTGAGGAGACAGGCATGGCCAGCATTATCCCGTCCTGGACCGGCGTTATTCCCGCCGCGACCACGCAGTTTCACGAAGACTTCTCGGTGGACCTTGATGCCACCCAGCGCGTGCAGGATGCCCTGTTCCGCGATGGGGTGGACGGGCTGGTCGTGATGGGAACGGTGGGCGAGAACAATTCGCTGGAGCCGGAGGAAAAGCGCACAATCCTGAAAGCCGCCGCGGAAATGGCTGGCGGGCGCGGTCCCATCATCAGCGGGGTCAGCGAGCTGACGACCGCGCGTGCGGTCCAGTATGCGCGAGATGCGGAAGCGCTCGGCGCGGACGGGCTGATGGTGCTGCCGGCCATGGTCTATGTGCCGACGCCGCAGGAGTTGGTCGCCCATTTCCGGGCGGTGGCCGAGGCGACGTCCCTGCCAATCATGCTCTACAATAATCCGCCGGCCTACCGGGTCTCGCTGAGCCTCGATGATCTCAAGGCGATGGCTGACATTCCCAATATCGTCGCCATCAAGGAGAGCGCGCCGGATTCGCGCCGCTTCACGGATATCTTCAATGCGGTGGGTGAGCGCTACAAGATCCTCGCCGGTCTCGATGATGTTGCGCTGGAGGGCTTGTTGCTCGGTGCGACGGGCTGGATTTCAGGCCTGACAAACGCCTTCCCCGAAGAGTCGGTCGAGATGGTGGCGGCGGTCAATCGCGGTGATTTGGAGCGCGCTCTGGCCATCTATCGCTGGTTCCTGCCGCTCCTGCACCTCGATGCCGACCCTGATCTCGTCCAGTGCATCAAGCTCGCCGAACAGATCATGGGCCGGGGCTCGGAGCGGGTGCGCATGCCGCGCATGCCGCTGGCCGGTGCGCGCCGCAAACACGTCATCGAGATGGTCGAGAAGGCCGCCGCCACGCGCCCTGTCGGCGCGAAGGCACATTAGGACAGGGGCGGGCCATGCGCTCGGTCTTCTTCTGCATTGTCGGGCATACCGCCGGCAATCCGGTGCGTCTGGTGGCGGGCGGTGCGCCGCTCCTGCGCGGTCAGACCATGAGCGAACGCAGGCAGGACTTCCTCCAGCGCTTTGACTGGATACGGACCGGACTGTGTTTTGAACCGCGCGGGCACGCCATGATGAGCGGCGGGTTCTTCTATCCGCCCTCGCGGCCCGATACCGATCTTGGCATTCTCTTCATCGAGACGAGCGGCTGCCTGCCCATGTGCGGCCATGGCACGATCGGCATGATCACGTTCGGGCTGGAGCACGGGCTGATCCGTCCGCGCATGCCCGGCGTGCTGAAAGTGGAAACACCTGCCGGTATCATCGACATCAGCTATCAGGCCGAAGGCAATCGCGTGCGCTCTGTCCGCCTGACGAATGTGGCGAGCTATCTGGCTGAACGTGACATGTCGCTTGACGTGCCGGAGCTCGGAACGATCCGGCTGGATATCGCCTATGGCGGAAACTTCTACGCCATCATCGAACCGCAAGGTGCCTATACCGGGCTGGATGATCTGGGTTCGGCGCGCATCATCGCGCTCAGTCGGCAAATCCGTCAGGCCTTGCGCGAAACGGTGACGCCGGTGCATCCCGAAGACCCCACCATTCGCGGTGTCAGCCATGTCCTGTGGGCCGACGCCGCACGCTCACCGAACGCCGATGCCCGCAATGCCGTCTTCTATGGCGATGGCGCAATCGACCGCAGCCCGTGCGGCACAGGCACCTCGGCGCGCATGGCCCAGCTTCATGCACGCGGACGGCTGAAAGCAGGTCAGAGCTTCGTCCACGAAAGCTATATCGGCAGCCGGTTTACAGGCCGCGTCGAGGCCGAATGCACGCTGGGAGCGATGCCAGGTATCATCCCGTCAGTTGAGGGGAGCGCCATTGCGACCGGCTTCAACACGATCTGGATCGACTCCGACGACGTGTTCCATGCCGGTTTCGAGGTAGCCTGACATGGAGCCCTCCACGCTTCTGCTCGACACGCGCACGCTGGCAGAGCGCCTGGTGGAATTGCTTCGTGAAAGCATCGTGCAAGGCGAGATTCAGCCTGATCAGCCGGTACGTCAGGATGCGCTCGCTGCGCGCTTTCAGGTCTCGAAAATACCCTTGCGCGAGGCTCTGGCCCGGCTGGAACAGGATGGGCTGGTAACCTCCCATCCCAATCGCGGCTACTTCGTACGCGCGCTTTCCTGGAATGAAGCGCGCGAGGTCTACGAGCTGCGCTTGCAGATCGAACCGGATGCGGCGGCGCGCGCGTGCGTCGTGGCATCCAAGACGCAGCAGGAGGCCGCGCGTGACGCGCTTTCGCGCCTCGACGCAGCAGCCATCGCGCAGCACGCAAGCGTGGGCCGGTTGAACCGGGCGTTTCATCTGGCTCTTGTCAGTCCGGGAGAACGCCAGATCACGACCGGAATTGTCGAGCGGCTGCACGTCCTGGCAGACCGCTATGTACATGTGCATCTGGCCCCTGACGGGCGTCATGAGCGGGCCCGGCGCGAACATCATGCGCTTCTGTCAGCCTGGCTTTCCCGAAACGAGTATACGGTCCGGCGGCTTGTCGCCGAGCATCTCGAAGGCACGCTCGCCGATCTTTCTGCCGTGCTGGACAGCACACGCTGAACCTGTTTTCCGAGGAGCTGGCCAACCATGACACTGCCGCCACCGATCAGCGTTCACGAGCGCCGCGCCCGGATCGAGAGGCTGGCCGAGAGCCTTGACCGTGACGGAACGGGCGCGGTGCTAATCGGCTCGCAATCGGGGCTTCGCTATTTTGCAGGCCTGCGCTGGACGCCGACAGAGCGCCTTGTCGCCCTGCTCGTCCGGTCTGATGGCAGGATTGCCTACATCGCCCCGCGCTTTGAGGAAGGCAAGATTGCCGCTGCCGCGCAGGTAGAGGCTGACATACTCTGCTGGGAGGAGCATGAGAGCCCGTTCCGCCTCGTCGCTGCGGCGATGCCTGAGGGTCGTCTCGACATCGATCCGCTCATGCCGGTCTGGGTCTGGCACGGGCTTGCCGGTGTGATGGGTGCAGACCGGCTGGCTGACGGATCGGCGAGATTGCAGGCCTTGCGGGCGCGCAAGTCCCCGGCAGAGCTGGCACTTCTTTCCCATGCCAAGGCGATAACACTGGAGGTCCAGCGCCGCGCGCACGGGCAGTTGCAGGCGGGCCTGTGCGCCTCTGAACTGGCCAGCTATATCGATGCCCAGCACCGAGCCCTTGGCGGCGAAGGCGGCTCCTTCTTCTGCGCGGTATCCTTTGGCCCTGACACGTCACTTCCCCATGGCGGCGAGACCGACCGGGTGTTGTCCGAAGGCGATGTGGTGCTGGTGGATACCGGCACCATGGTTGACGGCTACAAATCGGACATCACCCGCACCTATGTCTTTGGCGAACCGGATGCCGATATGCGCCGCGTCTGGGAGCATGAGAAGGCGGCCCAGGCCGTGGCATTCCAAGCGGCAAGGCCCGGCCGACCATGCGAGGCGGTCGATGATGCGGTGCGTACTTTCCTGACATCGCTGGGCTATGGCCCTGATTATCGCCTGCCCGGCCTGCCTCACAGGACCGGACATGGCATCGGGCTCGACATTCATGAGGGCCCGTATCTGGTGCGCGGCGATAAAACGCCGTTGCAGACAGGTATGTGCTTTTCCAACGAGCCGATGATTGTCATGCCCGGCCGGTTCGGGGTGCGTCTGGAGGACCATTTTTACATGGGGCAGGATGGGCCGGTCTGGTTCACCGAGCCATCGCACAGCCTCGATGACCCGTTTCGCGGCGTTGAACCGATAACGGACCCGCGATGAGCGAAGATGGCGGACCGCGCGGACGAACCTGCACCGTTATCGGTGGCGGCATCATAGGAGCGGCATGCGCTTTCCGCCTGCAGGCGGCAGGGCTTGATGTCACGCTGGTTGATCCAGGCGACAGGGAGCGCGCGGCGGCCTTTGGCAATGCCGGCCATATTGCCACCGAACAGGTGACGCCGCTGGCCTCGCTTCCCACGCTCGCAAACGTACCGTCGCGCCTGTTTGCAACCGGCGGTCCGGTCGATTTCCGGCTGCGTGATGCTGGCCTCTGGCTGCCCTGGTCTGCCCGGCTTGTCCGCGCCGCCTTGCCTGACCGGTTTGCAGGCGGCACACGCGCCCTGAGCGCGCTTCTGTCAGGCGCCGGGGATGCCTGGCTTGAACTGGCGCGCGATGCAGGCCTGCCAGACAGGGCAGTGCGCATGGAGGGGCATGGTATCATCTGGTTCGATCCCCTCCGTGCAGCACGAGGACAAAAGGCCTGGCAGAAGGCGCCGCTCGGGACGGCATCCATCCGTCCCATGGAATCCTTCGAGCTTGACCAGTATGAAACCGTGCTGGCGCGCCGGCCGGCAGGGGGGCTGCGGTTTTCAGGGACCGGTCAGGTGCGTGATCCGGGTGGTTTGCTCGAGGATCTATTGGCTGCAGGCACAAAGGCTGGTGTGCAGACCGTAGCCGCCACGGTCACCAGCCTTCAAAGCGATGGGAGCCGCGCTCTGGTTCATCTCGCAGGCGGTGCGGTGTTGGAAACTGACCTCGTACTTCTGGCTGCAGGGGCAGGATCGGCGGTCGTCCTTCGCACCCTGGGGCTAGCTGTGCCCCTGATAGGGGAGCGGGGCTATTCGGTGCGATGGGAGGAGCATGACTGGCCAGCCGGTCTGCCCTTGACCGTGTTTGAAGAACATTCCGTCGTGGCCGGAGCCTTTGACAGCGGCCTGCGCCTTGCCGGAATGACCGAGTTCGGCTCGGCCTATGCACCGCCTGATCCTCGCAAATGGCAGAGACTGGAACGGCATGCCGGGATGCTGGGCCTGCCCGTGAGCGGCACGGGCAAACGTTGGTCCGGTCCGCGCCCCACGCTTCCCGACTACCTGCCAGCAATCGGCCGGATACCGGACAATGGCAATATTCTCTATGCGTTCGGGCACCAGCACCTTGGCCTGACGCTTGCTGCCATCACGGCAGACCTTGTAGCGGAGCTTGCCCTCGTGCGCGCGTCTTCGGTCGATCTCTCACCGTTCAGTCTGCGCCGCTTTGCCCGAGCCTGAGGCGGTTTGCCGACTTGACGCCGCACGCGCAACGCCGGACAGGAGGGCGCATGTCCAACCCTTCCAATTCACTGACGCGCGTTGACGCTCTGGTTATCGGTGCCGGCGCTGCGGGCCTATTTTACGCCGCGCGAGCGGGCGAGGCGGGCTTGCGTGTGCTGGTCGTCGACCACGCGGCCAAGCCAGCCGAAAAGGTGCGCATTTCGGGTGGAGGGCGATGCAATTTCACCAATATCCATACCCGGCCGGAAGCCTTCCTCTCCCAAAATCCGCATTTTGCACGGTCCGCGTTGGCGCGCTTCACTCCGGAGGACTTCACCGCCCGGCTCGCCCGTCACGGCATTGGCTGGCACGAGAAGACGCTGGGCCAGCTCTTTTGTGACGGGCGTTCGGCGGCCATTATCGACATGCTGGTCGGAGAGCTTCATGCCTCAGGCGGCGAGATGCGTCTTGAAACGCGCGTCGGTGCCATTGCACGCAGCGCGGATGGCTTTCTGGTCGAGACATCAGGCGGGAAGATCGAGGCGGGCCGCCTGATCGTCGCAAGCGGGGGGCTTTCCATTCCCAAGATGGGCGCAACCGGCCTTGCCTATGATATTGCCCGCCAGTTCGGACATGAGGTCGTTACACCGCGCCCGGCCCTGGTGCCCTTCGTGTTCGAAGGCCGGGAGAAGGAGGACTTCGCCTCGATCTCTGGCGTTGCCTGTCCGGTGCGCGCAGGCTTCGACGGCGCGAGCTTCGACGAGGCGATGCTGTTTACCCACAGGGGGCTTTCCGGACCTGCCATCCTGCAGATTTCCTCCTACTGGCGAGAGGGCGGCGAAGTTCGCCTCGACCTGCTCGCCGGCCAGAACGCAGCCGAGGCGCTGATCGCCTTCAAGGCGGAAAGCCCGCGCAAATCGCTTCTGAGCGCGCTGGAAACGCTGCTGCCTAACCGGCTGGTGGCCCTGTTGGCCGCACGCGGGGATTTGCCCGCTTTCGAGCGCATGGCCGACATGTCCCATGCCAGCATTCACGCCTTGTGCAAGGCCCTGTCGGACTGGGGCGTCCTGCCGGCGGGAACAGAAGGCTGGCGCACGGCGGAAGTGACGCTCGGCGGTATCGATACCGCTGCACTGTCATCGCGCACGATGGAAAGCCGTCTGGTACCGGGCCTCTACTTTATCGGTGAGTGCGTCGATGTGACCGGCTGGCTGGGCGGCTATAATTTCCAGTGGGCGTGGGCGAGCGCCCATGCAGCAGCGCTGGGCTGAATGAGGCGGGCGGACGGATGCAAGGCACCCATAATCGCCTTCGACATTGATTGTATGGTCTACTCCCGGATTGAAGGCGTGTTCACTGCGAAGGAAACCGGCCATGACCCGACTGACCCTGACCCCGGGCCTGGTTTGGCAGATCCGATTTGCGGGGCTTTTTTATCTCGTCATCATCATTGCCGGGCTGGGTGCGGAGCTGGGCCTGCGCGCGCCCCTCATTGATCTGGCAGATGCGCAAGGCACGGCGGCGGCCATTCTGGCTGCGCCCGGTCAGTTCCGGCTGGCGATGGCAGCCGATCTCGTCATGGCACTGTGTGATGCGGGGCTGGCGATACTGCTCCTTCTGATCTTCCGGTCCATGGCTCCGGGGCTCGCCCTTTCGGCCATGGTGTTCCGTCTGATCCAGACCGTCCTGATCGCGGCAAACCTCATGGCCATGCAGATTGCGTGGCTGCTGATTTCCGGCGAAAGCGGCATTGAGGATGCGCAGGAGCTGGCGCTGGTATTCCTCGACCTGCACGGGCACGGCTACGATCTCGGCCTTGTGTTCTTCGCCGTGAACAGCCTGATCATGGGTGTGCTCGTCTGGCGTTCGGGCGTGTTCTCACGAATTTTCGGTGCTGGTCTTGCTCTGGCCGGCCTCGTCTACCTGACGGGCAGCGCGCTGCGGTTCTTCGCACCGGAGCTGTCTGCGGCGTTCCTGCCTGCCTACGCCGTAACAATCCTCGCCGAGACAGCGTTTTGCATCCGGCTGCTCACGCAGCGGCGCGCAGCGTAAGCGGGGCAGGATATAGGACCGGCGAGACTGAAGGCTGACCGGACAGAGCAGATTTCCCCGTTCATTTGGCAGTCAGGTCGTCTGCTTACCCTTGTGCTGGCCAGTGGCACTCTTGAATCTAGATAAGAGGGCAGGGCGGTCCGTAACAGGAGGGGAAGTTTCATGAAGCTTGGAAATGTGTCTTTTGGCTTTTTGCCATTAGCTGCGGCAGTGCTCTGGGCGCCTGCCGCTCTTGCACAACAGTCCTACGAGTGTGCGTTGAGCTTTGGTCAGATCGCATCGAATGCACGCCAGGACGCCGTGCTGCGCGCGGACGTCAATGGTACCAGCCTTTACGGCGAACTTGTGCGGCAGGGCAGCACCCTCATCGTGCGCGGGGACTGGTCGGCAACGCAGGTCCGCTTCATGATCAATGGCCAGCGCTATGAAGCGTTTGTCCATCTGACAGCGGAGGACGGGACGGAAGTGCGGCGCCTCGCCGGGCGCTATGGAGATGACTGGCAAGGGGTCTGGTTTGGTGATTGCCGGCCGCGCAACCCGGACATGTCGGCAGAGATCGATGATGCCGGCAGAGGTTTGGCTTCGCGCGGCGATATTGCCCTTGCCCGCGGTGCCTATCTTGATCTCGAAACCGGCATGGCTGGCAGCGCTATGGATGCCGCCGATATCATTCACACGGCAGGAATATCGCCCGCGCTGGCACCGGTTCTGTCGGCCCGGTTCATCCGGGTGGCCCGGGGACAGGATCCCGACCGTGTCTTCGACCCTCTCCACATTGATCGCTGCCTTTCGGCAGTGGAGGATGCCAGCCAGGACGCCATTCCGGTGGCCTTTCTGGCCGAAGGTGACCTGTTCTGTGCGTCGACCGGCAATAACCGGATTTCCAGCTTCATCGTAACTGAGACACCGCGCGCGGCCGGGATGCCGGTTGGCCTGCGCTATGTCACCTGGCAGGAGTGAGCACCATGAAAGCCTGCTTTATTGCCGCCGGACTGATGGTTGCCGCCACGGCTGCATCAAGTGCCCAGACAATTGTCTTCGAAGGCCGTCGCAGCATTCTCCCCACGGTCACGGACTCACTGGAGACTTCGTATCTGCTCGATCTCGACCGGGGTCAGGCAGGCACCATCGCACAGACGACGGGTGAGTTGATCCTGCTGGGCCGGCCCGGTTCGGAGCGTCTGCAACCATCCAACGGTGCACAAATCGCGCTGCTTCGCGCGTCAGGTATCGGATTTGCTGACTGTCAGCGTGCTGCCCTTGCAGAAACACCGCTCGACGCGCGCAGCATACGGGCGGGTGATTACCTGTGCGTACGGACCAATCTGGGCAATGTTTCCCGCATCGAGTTTCTCAACGGCCTGTCTGCGCGCGAGCCTGTCTTGCGTCTCGACATCACGACCTGGGAACCCGGCTTTGGGGCGGTTGGGGTGATCGAACCCGATTTCGTTGCGGTTGCACCGCGCGGCCCGCGGATGAGCTGCGGCATTATCGGGCTGGAGGGCGGCAATGTAATTTCCGCCCGCATGTCCGTTCAGCCCCAGAGCGATGGCGATGCCGTGCTTGAGGGGCAGGTGCTCGGCGTGAGCATGCGCGAACAGCTCACCGTCCCTGCGTCATGGCGTGAGGATGAAATCAGGTTTGCCGAGGGTGATCGTCAGTGGGCGGGCCGGGTATATCCAAAGGCGGAGGCCAATACGTTCGCCATTGCAGGCCGGTACGGGTTGGATGGTGAACATGTCTGGTTTGCCGACTGCGCGCCTGAGACCTTTCAGACAGCCCTTGTTCCACTTCTGGAGCCGGTTGCAGACGAACGCTTGCAGGTGTCACCGGGTCAGTCGATCGATCTCATCGGTCAGACCATTCGGGACGGGCTTGCTGATGCGGATGTCCGTCTGACGAATGTGGGTCTGGAAGCCCTCGGTTCGGCGCGCGTGTCATTCTATCATGCATCGGCAACTCCCCGCGCCGAGGACTGCGGCCGGGTTGTGGCCACACAGATACCCTCAGGCCTGCTTCAGGAAGGCTCGTGGTCCTGCGTGCGTATGCGCGATGGCCGTCTGGCAACGGTGCGTATCGAAGGACGCAATCTGGACGGATCTCTGTCGATCGGCTTCGCGATTTTTGACAATCGCCGCTAGGGCTTGCCCCCGCGATAGTCACCGGCCTGCTCCTTGCCCTGACAAGGGGCGGGCCGGGCGCGTCTGCCTCCAGAACGCCAGCGAGCACAGGTCAGGCCATGGGATTATGGCGGTGAGGGTGGGATTCGAACCCACGATACGGTTTCCCGTATACACGCGTTCCAGGCGTGCGCCTTCGACCACTCGGCCACCTCACCGCAAGGCGGCGCAAACTATCTGAGAACCATGGCCAGTCAAGCACGCTGACACGGCGGCGCTGCGCAAGGCGTTCAGGCCTACTTGAGACGGCTCGGAGCTGTGCCTATCTCCCTGCCATGTGTGCAATGCACACATGTGGCACCGGTCTGCCGGGCTGCCGCTTTCACCTCTTGCCCGGGACGCTGCCATGATCGACGTGAACCGCATTCTTGATGCCCTTCAGAACGACCCCAATGCGCGGCGGACCGCGATGGTGGGCGGTGGCGGGCTTGCCGCCGGTCTGGCTGCGTCCATGCTGATGGGCGGCTCGGGTCGCAAGATGCTGGGCAAGGCAGCAAAGTACGGCGCCGTCGCGGCGATTGGCGGTCTTGCCTATCACGCCTGGCAGAAGAGCCGGCAGAATGCGGGTCAGTCCGGCGCTGCCGGTGCATCGGCACGTGTCGCGCCGCAGGGCAGTGTTCCGGCCATTGATGCCGATTATGAGGCAGCGCCGGCCAACAGCGGCTTCCTGCCTGCGCCGTCGGACGAGACCGCGCAGGACGCGCTCGCGCGCACGCTGCTGCGTGCCATGATCGCGGCGGCCAAGGCGGACGGAAAGATTGATGCTGCCGAGAAGGAGCGCATCTTTGCCCGGCTGAACACGCTCGATCTCTCGGCCGAGGACAAGGCTTTCGTGTTTGACGAACTGGCCGCACCGCTGGATCTCAACGCCGTCATTGCAGGCGCGACGAGCCCGGAAATCGCCGCCGAGATTTATGCCGCCTCCCTCGTTGCGATCGAGAGCGAGACACCGGCGGAGAAAGCCTATCTCAACATGCTGGCGATCCGGCTGGAGCTGGACCCCGGTCTGGTGAGTGAAATCCACAAAATGGCGGGCGCTGCAGCGCCCGCCTGATGGCCTGTCCGACGCTGCCTACAGCGCCAGCGAGGTGATGTAGGCAGCGTACAGGACAAGGAAGAGCGCGCCTGCGAGGCGCGCGATGCGTTGCTTCCAGAGAGCCAGCACCAGCAGGATGACGGTAGCCCCCAGCATGATCACAAGATCACTGCTTGCGAGGCTGCCTGTCACCTGAAGGGGTGAAATCAGGGCGGTGACGCTCAGAATGCCCAGAATGTTGAAGATGTTGGAGCCGACGATATTGCCAAAGGCAATCTCGCCCTCGCCCTTGCGTGCGGCACTGAGCGAGGTGGCAAGCTCGGGCAGGGAGGTTCCGACCGCCACGATGGTCAGCCCGATCACGGCCTGAGAGACGCCCAGCGCGCTCGCCGCGGCAACTGCGCCTTCAACCAGCAGCCAGGCCCCGCCAATGACCCCGGCAAAGCCGAGAGCCAGAAAAGCGAGGTCTATCCAGAGGCGGCTTTTGGGCGCTGTAGCCAGGGAGTCGTCAGCAGCCGGTGCCTGCCTGCCCGTCCACCAGGATATGGCGAGGTAGGCGGCAAGGCCTGCCAGCAGGATCGCACCGCCCCAGCGTTCAAGGCCGAAAAAGGCAATCATTCCCGCGCCGAGGAGTGCCGAGAGGGCGAGCGCCGTGCCGTCGCGCCGGAATGGTCGCAGGTCTATTGCCAGCGGGCGGACAAGGGCGGCAAGGCCCAGTATGAGAAGAATGTTGGCAATGTTCGAGCCGATGACATTGCCGACGGCGATGTCTGGTGCGCCATCGAGCGCGGCAGTGATCGAGGTTGTCAGCTCGGGCATTGAGGTGCCGAACCCCACAACAACGAGTCCGATCAGGAGCGGCGACAGACCTAGACGGGCGGCCAGGCCAGACGCGCCGCGCACCAGGCTTTCACCGCCTGCCAGCAAGGCTGCAAGTCCGCCAGCGATCAGGAGGACCATGACTGTGACGCTCATTGCGGGTTTTCCCTCATACCTGTGTTGTTCGCCCTTCATGGGCAGGCGCGCGATCATCACAGCGTAATCATGGCGCGTTGATGGCCACGCTGGCCAGTGCCTGCCTTGCCGGAGAAGGGTGTGATGCAGGCGCGGCAGATGACGCGGCGGGGTGTCGTGCCTATGTTCTTCGTCGAACGACGATCCAGTGGAGCAAACCCATGCGCCTGCGCAGCGATACACAATGGAAGACCGAGCTTGTTCCGGCGGATCAAGCCTTGCCGGGCCGCATCCAGGCCTTGCCGACGGCGGCCGCCCATTTCGTCAAGGGCGGCAATCTGAAAGCCGAAATCGCACCGGGCCACGAAGAGGCGATCTTTGCGATGGGCTGCTTCTGGGGCGTGGAGCGCGTGTTCTGGCAGTTGCCGGGCGTGGTGAACACGGCAGCTGGCTATGCCGGCGGTATCACGCCGAACCCGACCTATGAAGAGGTCTGTTCGGGCCGCACCGGCCATACCGAGGTGGTGCGGGTGGTCTTTGACCCCAAGCGCATCAGCTTTGAGACCTTGCTGAAGGTGTTCTGGGAAAGCCATGACCCGACGCAAGGCATGCGTCAGGGCAATGATATCGGCACGCAGTACCGCTCGGCCATTTACTGGACCAGCGCGGCGCAGCGGGACGCGGCCGAGGCTTCGGCAAAAGCCTATGAAGCGGCTTTGCAGGACGCCGGCAAGGGTGCGGTGACGACCGAGATCCGCGAGGCCGGGCCGTTCTACTACGCCGAGGATTATCACCAGCAATATCTTGCCAAGAACCCGGACGGCTATTGCGGCATTGGCGGCACGGGCGTCACCTGCCCGATTGGAACCGGTATCGTGGCTGCGGGTTAGCAGGACGGGTTTTCCGGGGGCCGGGCGATGGCGCGTATCATCATTTTTGATGTGGACTCCACGTTGCTGAAGGTGGAGAGCCTCGACTTTGCCGTGGCCCGCGCCCTTGAAGGTCAACCGGACGGCAAGGCGCGTGCCGCAAAGCTGGCAGACATCACCGACAAGGGCATGGCAGGTTCCCTCGATTTCAGGCAGTCGCTGGAAATCCGCATTGCCATGGCCGGGCTGCAACGCAGCGATGTCGAGGACGCAGCGCAGGCTCTCACCGCCGAATTGACGCCGGGCATGGCGGAACTGATCGACGTGCTGCGTGCGCGCTCGCTGGGCGTGTTCGCAGTGTCGGGCGGGTTTTCCGAACTCATCACCCCTGCTCTTGCCGCGCTCGGGTTCGCGCCCGGTGAAATCCGGGCCAACCGGTTCGTCTTTGATGAGGCCGGCAAGGTCAGTGATTTTGACCGCGACAATCCGCTCTCGCGCTCTGGCGGCAAAGGGCCGGTGGCCGCAGCACTGAAAAGCCTCACGGGCGCCGACCTTGCCGTGATGGTCGGTGACGGCATTACCGACTACGAGGCGTTCGCCGGTGGCGGAGCCGATGCCTTTATCGGCTTTGGCGGCGTGGTGCGGCGCGAGGCGGTGGCGCAGCGTGCACCAGCCTATGCACAAAGCGTAGAGGAGCTGACGCGCCTTCTGGGCGTCAGCTGAACATGTCCCCAACCGGCAGGGCCGCATGGCGCACCAAACGGCTGTCGGCCACCGCAGCCTGACGGTGCGGCACGGCATTTTGCTGGTAGTGCGCGTCTGTCACCATTTCCAGAAACGCAGCTGCGCTGGGATAGCGGGCGATGAAGGCCATGTCCCAGCGCTCCTCAGCCGGTCCGATCAGCGTTACCTGCGGCGCGCCGCGCCAGATGATCTTGCCGCCCACGCGCTGGAAGACAGGTGCGCTTTCGCGTCCATAGGCCTTGTAGGCATCCTCTCCGCTCATCTTGCGGCCGTCCGGGTAGGCGGCGATTTCGCGGAAACGTAACAGGTTCAGCATCTCCACCGGCTGGGTGCGGTCGAGACCCTTGAACAGGGTGAAGGCTTCGCGTGTCGGGTCGATATGGCTCATGGCGCGATGGTGCGTTGCGCAGGTGCACGGCGCAAGCCCATCGTTGCGCGTCTGCCTCTGGCGTGCACACTGACCCGGCAGTCAACGAAACGGGGGGCGGTTCCATGCGGATCGGACGTATCTGGGTCATAGCGGTGCCGGTAGTGCTGGCTATTGCAGTCGCTGGCGCCTTTGGCGCGGGACTGCGCCTTGTTCCGCTGGAGGTGCGCAGCTTTGACGAGGAGGCCGCGCTCGCTGATGCCATGCATTTCGAGGCGGAAATTTTCCGCGATGAATGGGGCGTGCCGCGCGTTTATGGTGAGACCGATGGCGATGCCGCTTTCGCGCTCGCATACGCCCACGCAGAAGATGATTTCGCCACTATCCAGTTTGCGCTGCGCGCTGCGCTGGGGCCGGAGATGCTCGCCGCTGACGAGAGCGAGGCCAGAGGCGCCTATCTGGTGCAGGCGCTCGGCGTGACCGACCTTGTGGCCGCCGAGTATGAAAGCCAGCTATCGCTCGACACCCGCGCTCTCTTCAGCGGCTATGCGGCGGGGCTGAACTATTATGCGGCGCTGCACCCGGACGAGCGGGTGCGTGATCTCTTCCCGGTGACCGGGGAAGATGTGGCCGCACTGGCCGCCTTCTACTTCCCGCTCTTTTACGGCATGAGCGATGTGCTGACCGAGCTTTTCGCGCCTGATGTCGAGCGTGATGGCGCGCGCGGGCAGGAACTTCAGGTGCACTTCATAGCCCCGGGCGAGCGCCATGAGCTGGGCTCCAACGCAATTGCAGTTGCGCCCTCGCGCTCCGATGACGGGGCGACGCGGGTAGTCATCAATTCCCACCAGCCGGTCGAGGGGCCGGTCGCCTGGTATGAAACCCACATGATGTCGGCAGAGGGACTGAACTTTGCTGGCGGCACGTTTCCCGGCGTGCCGGTGCTGCATCTGGGCGCCAATCCGGGGCTGGCCCATGCCGCGACGATCAACCGGCCAGATCTTATCGATGTCTATGAGCTGACCGTCTCCGACGATGACCGCTCCTACCTGCTCGATGGCGAGTATGTGCCGTTCGAGCGGTCGACCGCACGCATGCTGGTCCACCTCTGGGGCCCGTTCGCCTTTCAGGTGACGCGACCGGTCGAGCGCTCGGTCCATGGCGCGGTCCTGCGCACCGAGCGGGGCGTCTTTGCCATACGTCATGCCACGCAAGGCGATTTGCGCGGCGCGGAGCAGACCTATCTGCTGATG